>NZ_BAAAHQ010000040.1:86346-169679 GCF_039525605.1 Nonomuraea longicatena
TCACGACCGCGCGGTCGTGACGACAAGCCGGTGGCGGTTCCGGACATCTCGGCCGACACTTCCGCTCGCCCGCTTGGGCGGATCACGTCCGGGGGAGCCATTCGTCCGGCGTCGGACCCGGATAGGGCTGACAGCGATGTGGTGGTGCCCGCTCAGCGGCCGGTGGGGTGGTGGAGGGGCGGGTGTGGTGAGGATGACTGCCCGGCTCCGGCCTCGCCGAGGGCGTATCAGGTGGGGTGGGCGTTCGAGGGGAACATGTGGGTGCGGCGTTTCGGGAGGTTGCCTCGGGTTGTGCGGGTGAGTTGCCGGTGTCGGCCGGTGGAGTACGAGCTGCTGGCCGTTGGCGGTCTGTATTGGATCCGGCGCATTGAGCGGGCGGACGACGGTCTTGTGGTTCGGGTCAGCCCTCAGGCCGCGAACCGCTGGGTGGGTGAGTTGTGGAGCCTGATCATGTCTGGAGAGGCATGGTGAGCGTCTCGCCTGCATGGACCCGGGTCACCAACCAGCCACTCGCCCTTTGGAGGGCTTGCGCGTGGTCGTGACTTCGGACGGCCGCAGCCAGCAACTCTGGATCCCGCCAGACCGGCAGGAAATTCTGACCCGTACGGACACGGCCCCACATCTAGTTCGTCCTGCTGTTGCGGCCTAGCGTCGGAGACGATGCGCATTTGAGGAGGCGACTGCCGCTGTGATCGACAACACTCCGTTGACACGTCCCGATGACCGATTCCCGATAGGGCTCCCAGGGCACACCGTCCCCCTCTCGATGGAGGCGCCGACGGCCGTGCGTCCCTGGGGGATGGACCATGCCGTTCCCGTCGCTCCGCTCCCCGCCACGGCCGGTAAGCACGAGAGGCCGACCAAGACCACGACGCAGAGCCGACCGACCAAGTACAACGTGGACGGGAGAGTGGAGCCGGACACCACAACCGTGACCGTGACCGACTGATGATCCTCATCCTCGCGGGCGAGGACTCCTCCGAAGCTCAGCACGTCGCAAGAGCACTGGTCGGACGTGGAGAGGATCCGTGGTGGTTCGACACTGCCTGGTTCCCCTCTCAGGCTCGGCTCACGGCCGAGCTGACCCCACGCGGTTGGACCGGAACCATTACGACTCCACACGCCGTGATCGACCTGGAGGGCATCACTGCAATCTACTATCGCCAGTCGCAGCCATTCAGCTTTCCCGCCGGTCTCAGCGAGCCGGAGAGACGGTTCGTCACCGTGGAGACGAGGTTCGGCCTCGGTGGCGTGTTGATGTCGCTACCAGCCCGTTGGGTATCGCACCCCTCTCACACGGCTGACGCCGAGTATCGCATCAACCAGATGGCCGCGGCGGTTGCGGTGGGTTTCGCCGTGCCGCCGTCCATCCTCACGACCGAGACGCACCAGGCGAAACGATTCGTTGAGGCACAGCGCAACGGCGCTGTCTACAAGACGATTATGCACAAGATCGTCAGCGAAGAGGGTCGCGTCAAGCTGATACACACCACCCCCGTCGACTCCCGCATGATCGACCAGCGGATCAGCGTCGCTCCTCACCTTCTGCAACACAACATCGACAAGGCATTCGACGCTCGGGTGGTGGCGACCGGCCAAGGGGCATGCATGGGCGTTGCCATCCACGCCGACGACGTCACCGCCCGACAGGATTGGACGACTGGGTGCGGCAACCTGACTTATGAGAGCGTGACGATTCCAGATCAGATCGCCCGACGCTGCCGGGTGCTCTTGGCGCGACTGCGTATTGAAGTCGGGGCTTTCGACTTCTCCGTAGACTCGGACGGCATCTGGTGGTTTCTGGAGGTCAACCCAGGTGGCGCCTGGGCATGGGTCGCGGAGGAAGCCCGCATCCCCATCGCCGATGCCATCGCCGACCTGCTGACGGAGGGTGATGCCCGATGACACACGAAGACCCGGGTATCACCGTCACCTGGCCCCGATGTGCGCAACGGCTCGCTGAGGAGTTGCGAGGCAGCGGAGTGCTGTCCGATCCCGCCTGGCGGGAAGCGGTGGGACGAGTACCGCGCCACCTTTTCGTTCCTGACTTCTACCTGCGCACCGGAGCTGCCGCGGAGGACGAGCGGAAGGGGACACACTTCACCCCTGACACCCCCGGCCACCTGGAGGCCGCCTACTCCGATCAAACCCTGGTGACCCAGTTCATCGAGTACGACGGCTGGCCGTGGCCGACCAGCTCCAGCACCGCCCCCTCCCTGATGCTCAGGATGCTGCAGGCCCTTGACGTCCATGACGGGATGACGGCATTGGAGGTGGGAACAGGAACCGGGTACAACGCGGGCCTCCTGTCCGAGAGGCTTGGGGACGACCGTGTCACGAGCATCGACATCGACTCGGATCTGATCGGACTTGCGCGTTCGCGGCTCGAAGCAGCCGGTTATCACCCGACGCTCGCGGTAAGGGACGGTCGCCACGGCTACCCGGAGGCGGCTCCGTACGACCGGCTGATCGCGACCGTCGCCTTCGACGAGATCCCCACGGAGTGGATCAAGCAGACCAAGCCAGGAGGGATCATCGTCTGCGATCTACGCCATAGTGGCGCCCCCTGGTCCGGCGCTCTGGCCCGACTGGAGGTCGGTGACGATCAGACAGCCGTGGGCAGGCTCCTGCCATGCCCGGTTGGCTTCATGTCCGCGCGCACGCACGCCGAAATTCCCGGCATTTCAGACTCGGCCGGCATGGACAGGACCGTCGTCAAAGATCGCGACACCGATGTCGGGGGGAGTACGGCGATGTCCCCGGGCCTGGCGCTGATCATCTGGCAGTACCTCCCGGACCTGGTCGCCTACCCCGGTGAGGACACACTCACAGTCGTCGCAGGAGACTCCTGGGCTGAGGTCGGGCTCCTTGAACCGACCCGCGTCAGCCACGGGGGACCGCGTGACATCTGGGGAGTCGTCGAGGATGCGCGCAACCGCTGGGAGGCGGCGGGTCGGCCCGGCGTCGAGAGGTTCGGGATCACGGTCGAACCTGGTCGGCAGTGGGTCTGGCTGGACTCGCCGGTAGGCGCCGTGACCTGTTAGATCTCCGGGGGGCGGCCGTTGAGGAGGGTGGTCAGGAGGGGGCGGAGGAGGGGGTGTTGTTCGGAGCCTCGGCGTACCGCCGCGAAGACGCGCCGCTCGGGCCCAGGGGCCTCGTGTACGGTCACCCCCGACAGGTCCAGGTCGCGTAGCGCGAGGCGGGGGACCAGGGCCACACCCGCGCCCGCCCCCACCAGGGCCACCACGGCGCGGAAGTCATCGGAGGAGTGGACGAAGCGGGGTGAGAAGCCCTCGCGCTCGCACGCGACGGCGATCACGTCGTGGACGGGGTTGCCGGGGTATGGTCCCACCCAGTCGGCGCCGCGCAGGTCGGCGAGCGTGCCGGGGGCGGGGTGGTCGGCGGGCAGCACCAGGTCGAACGGCTCGGCGTACAGGTGGGCGCGGCGGAGCCGCTGGTCGTCGGGGGCGCCTCGGTACTCGACGGCGATGGCCAGATCGGCCTCGCCGTCCAGGAGCAGGGTGAGGCTCTGGTCGCCTTCGGCGTCGCGGACGCGGACGCGCAGGCCGGGCGCGCTCTCGCGGAGGGTGCGCAGGGCGGGGGACAGGACGGCGGCGATGGCCGTGGCGAAGGAGGCGACGGTCACCTCGCCGGCGGCGCCGGTCGTGTACGCGGCGACCTCCGCCTCGGCGCTCTCCAGTTGGGCGAGGACCTGGTCGGCGTGGGCGAGCATGATGCGTCCGACGGCCGTCATGCGCACGCCTCGGCCGTCGCGGTGGAACAGTTTGTGGCCGACCTCGTGCTCCAGCGCGGCGAGTTGCTGGGACACGGCCGACGGGGTGAGGTGGAGCGCGGCCGCGGCGGCGGTGACCGTACCGTGGTCGGCCACCGCCCGCAGCGTGCGCAGGCGCCGCGAGTCAATCACGCGGCAGAGCATATTTCAGGGTTCAGGACTGCCGGGCCTGGACGAAGGCGGCGACGGCCCGGTCGACGTCGTCGGCCGAGTGGGCGGCGGAGAGCTGGACGCGGATGCGCGCCTTGCCCTGCGGGACCACCGGGTAGGAGAAGCCGATCACGTAGATGCCGAGTTCGAGCAGCCGGTCGGCCATCGCGCCCGCCTCGGCGGCGTCGCCGATCATGACGGGGGTGATGGGGTGGTCGCCGGGCAGGATGTCGAAGCCCGACTCGGCCATCCGCGAGCGGAAGCGGGCGGTGTTGGCGCGCAGTTGCTCGCGGGCCTCGCCGGAGGTCTCCAGCAGGTCGAGGATGCGCAGTGAGGCGGAGGCGATGACGGGGGCCAGCGAGTTGGAGAACAGGTAGGGGCGCGAGCGCTGGCGCAGCAGGTCGCAGATCTCCTTGCGGGCCGAGACGTAGCCGCCGCTGGCGCCGCCGAGGGCCTTGCCGAGGGTGCCGGTGATGATGTCGACCCGGTCGGTGACGCCGTGGAGTTCGGGGGTGCCGCGCCCGGTGGGGCCGACGAAGCCGACGGCGTGGGAGTCGTCCACCATGACCATCGCGTCGTAGCGGTCGGCGAGGTCGCAGATCTCGCGCAGCGGGGCGACGTAGCCGTCCATCGAGAACACGCCGTCGGTGACGATCAGGCGCCGCCGCGCGTCGGACGCCTCCTTGAGCCTGGCCTCCAGTTCGCCGAGGTCGCGGTTGGCGTAGCGGTAGCGCTTGGCCTTCGACAGGCGGATGCCGTCGATGATGCTGGCGTGGTTGAGGGCGTCGGAGATCACCGCGTCCTGGGCGTCGAGGAGGGTCTCGAAGACGCCGCCGTTGGCGTCGAAGCAGGAGCTGTAGAGGACGGTGTCCTCCATGCCGAGGAAGTCGGACAGGCGGGTTTCGAGCTCCTTGTGCACTTCCTGGGTGCCGCAGATGAAGCGGACGGAGGCCATGCCGAAGCCCCAGCGGTCGAGCGCGTCCTTGGCGGCGGCGATCACCTCGGGGTGGTCGGCGAGGCCGAGGTAGTTGTTGGCGCAGAAGTTGAGCACTTCGGCGTCGCCGACGCGCACGTGGGAGCTCTGGGGGGTGCGGATCACGCGCTCGGGCTTGTGCAGCCCGGCCTCGGTGATCTCGACCAGCGTCTCCTGCAGCTGTCCCCGAACGGAGTCGAACATCTCAACCCTCCAAAGTCACAATATTTCCCATTACGGCCCAGCCCCGCCCAAGCCCACCCGCCGTCATGCGCGGGCGGCCTCCAGGGCAACGCTCCTCACCGGCGCCGCCGACCCGCCGCCACGCCGTACTCTTGCCCGCCTGGGTGCGTCAGCCCCACTCCAGCAGCACTTTTCCGGTGCGCCCGCTGGCGGCGGTGTCGAAGGCGGCGTCGAAGTCGCGGTAGGAGAACCGGTCGGTGATCACCGGAGCCAGATCCAGGCCCTTCTCCATCAGGACCGACATGTTGTACCAGGTCTCGAACATCTCCCGCCCGTAGATCCCCTTGATGGTGATCATGGAGGTGACGACGGTGCCCCAGTCGACGGCGAACTCCTCGGCGGGCAGTCCCAGCATCGCGATCCGGCCGCCGTGGGTCATGTTGGCGATCATGTCGCGCAGCGCGCGGGGGTTGCCGGACATCTCCAGTCCGACGTCGAAGCCCTCCTTCATGCCGAGCCTGCGCACGCCTTCGGAGATGGGGGTGTGCGCGACGTCGAGCGCCAGGGAGACGCCGAGCTTGCCGGCCAGGTCGAGCCGTTCGGGGCTGATGTCGGTGATGACCACGTTGCGCGCGCCGACGTGGGTGGCGACGGCCGCCGCCATGAGGCCGATCGGGCCCGCCCCGGTGATCAGGACGTCCTCGCCGACCAGGGGAAACGACAGTGCCGTGTGCACGGCGTTGCCGAACGGGTCGAAGATGGCGGCGATGTCGGGGTCGATGGGCGTGCGGTGGACCCACACATTGGCGGCGGGCAGTGTGACGTACTCGGCGAACGCGCCGTCGCGGTTGACGCCGAGGCCGATCGTGTTGCGGCACAGGTGGCGGCGCCCGGCCATGCAGTTGCGGCACTTGCCGCACACGATGTGGCCCTCGCCGCTGACCAGGTCGCCGACGGAGATGTCCTCGACGCCGGGCGCGACCTCGACGACCTCGCCGCTGAACTCGTGCCCGACGATGAGGGGCAGTTTCAGCGTCTGCCGCGCCCAGTCGTCGTACTTGCGGATGTGCAGGTCCGTGCCGCAGATCCCGGTGCGCAGCACCTTGATCAGCACCTCGCCCGCGCCCAGCGTCGGCTCCGGGACGTCCGTGAGCCAGAGCCCCTCTTCGGGACGCTCCTTGACCAGCGCCTTCATCGCGATCCCCCCTCAAGTGAACCTTACGCACTGTGCCCGCCGACCTCGGACGATGTCCATCGAGCTTTCCTTAACCCCTCCGAAAGCACATCTTCACGCGGGACTCTCCGTCCCAGGACAAAGCACCTGTCACGGCGGAGCCCACCCACCCCACCCGCCGCACTCCGCCCGGGGGCCTCCAGGGTCACGCTCCTCCCCGCGCGCACCTCCCGCCGCGACGCCGCAGTCGGGAAGATGCCCGGCCACCGGCTCGGGATGGGATTCTGTAACCAGTTTGGCTAAGTAAAATGTCTGTTCACATCGTCGGGTGGAGGTTCGGTGCGACAGCAGAGCGGCGACGCCTCCCTACTGCGGAGGCTCAACTCGGCGGCCATCCTGCGCATCCTGCGTGCCAGCGACGAGGTGACGCTCACCGAGCTCGCGAAGGCGGCCAAGGTGTCCAGGCCGACCGCCGAGGCGATCGTCGAGGAACTCCTGGTCGAAGGCTGGGCGCAGGAGTGCGAGGAGGGGCTGGGGGACCGCCAGCGGGGCCGTCCCGCGCGCCGCTACCGCTTCCGCGCGGCCGCGCGGCACGTGGTCGGCATCGGCATCGGCGGCTCGACGATCCGGGCGATGACGGCCGACCTCGGCGGCGCGGTGGTCGGCTCGCGCACGGTGGGGGTGCCGAGCGACGCCGACGCCGCCGAGCGGATCGCCGCCGTGGTGGGCCTGGTCGAGGAGAGCGCGGCGGAGCTGGGGCTGTCCTCGGGTGAGCTGGCCGCCGTGGGCATCGGCACCACGGGCGTGGTGGACGGCGAGGGCCGCGTGGTCAAGAGCGTGCGCCTGCGCGACTGGACCGGCGTGGAGCTGCAGGCGGAGCTGCGCAAGGCGATCACGGCGCCGCTGCTGGTCGAGAACGACATGCGTCTCGCGGTCCTGGCCGAGCACTGGCGGGGCGTGGCGCAGGAGTGCCGTGACGTGGTCTACCTGTTCACGGGCAACAAGCTGGCGCTGGGGCTGCTGATCGACGGGGTGCCGTACCGGGGCGCCCACGCGGCCTCCGGCGAGCTGGGCGAGCAGCCCAACGGCAACTGGACGGCGTTCGGCAGTGTGATCGACTACGCGATGTCGGTCGAGCCCGGCGAGCTGCGGGCGCCCGCCGACATGGCGGAGTTCGCCTTCGAGCGGGCGCGCACGGGCGAGGCGGCCGCGGTCGAGGCGGTCGAGCGGTTCGCGCTGCGGCTGGGCGAGGGCCTGGTGACGGTGGTCAACCCGCTCGACCCGGAGATGGTCGTGATAGGGGGTGCGCTGGCCAGGGGCGGGGAGCTGCTGGTCGGGCCGATCCAGTCCTACCTCGACCGGGTGTGCCTCTACCCGCCCAAGGTGGTGGCCTCGGAGCTGGGCCGCGAGTCGATCGTCGTGGGCGCGGTGCGCCTGGCGCTCAACCTCGCCGACCGGGTCCTCTTCACCGCCGAGGTCGAGGTTTAACGCTGCCGCGTTGCTTATCTCTGCAGGTGAGGCGCGCCCTTGAGGGCATCTTGTCCTATTTGGAAGCTTATTTTCTATAGCTTCTTTCATAAATCGACGCTACCCTTCAGGACTGGTCAGAGCCTGAAAGGATGGCAAGTGGAAGATCTACGCATCGGGGCCGTCGGTCTCGGTCTCCGCAAGAACCTGCACCTGGCCGCGCACCGGCCGGGCAAGGGTTCGGTGGTCAGCGCGCTGTGCGACGTCGATCCGGCGACGCTGAAGCAGCAGTCCTCACGGTACGAGGGGGCCTATCTCACCGAGGACTACCGCGACCTGCTGGAGCGCGACGATCTCGACGCCATCATCCTGGCGACCCCCGACGACACCCACGAGCGCATGGCGATCGACTGCCTGCGCGCGGGCAAGGCCGTCTACCTCGAAAAGCCGATGCACATCACGGTCGAGGGCTGCGACAACATCCTGCGCGCCGCCCACGAGACCGGCACCCGCCTGTACGTCGGCCACAACATGCGCCACATGGGCGTCGTCCGGCTGATGCGCGACATCATCCAGAAGGGCGTCATCGGCGAGCCGAAGACCGTCTGGGTGCGCCACTTCGTCTCCTACGGCGGCGACTACTACTTCAAGGACTGGCACGCCGACCGCCGCAACACCACCGGCCTGCTGCTGCAGAAGGCCGCCCACGACCTCGACGTGATCCACTGGCTGGCGGGCGGCTACACCAGCCGGGTCAACGCCATGGGCGACCTCATGGTCTACGGCGACCTGCCGCGCCGCGAGCCCGGCACGCCCCGCCCCGACGGCTGGCTGCACGAGTTCGACTGGCCGCCGACCGCCCGCCGCGACCTCAACCACGTCGTGGACGTCGAGGACGTCTCGGTCATGAACATGCGCCTGGACAACGGCGTGATCGCCGCCTACCAGCAGTGCCACTTCGCGCCCGACTACTTCCGCAACTACACGGTGATCGGCACCGAGGGCCGCCTGGAGAACTTCGGCGACAGTCCCGGTGACCACGTCAAGGTGTGGAACTCCGGCCCCACGGCCTACCGGAGCGAGGCCGACATCACCTACCGGGTGCCGGAGGCCGACGGCGGGCACGGCGGCGCCGACCCCGGCATCATCGGAGAGTTCTGCAGGTTCGTCCGCGACGGCGGCGTGACCGATACCTCGCCGGTGGCCGCGCGGATGAGCGTGGCGGCGGGCTACATGGCCACGCTGTCGCTGCGCGACGGCGGCATGCCGTACGACGTGCCGGCCCTCGACCCCGAACTGGTCGCCTACTTCGACCGCGGGCAGCGATGAGCTACCACCTCCGGTTCCAGGTCCTGCCCGGCCAGGACCCCGCCCGGCTGGCGCGTTACTGCGTCGAGCACGGGATCGAGGAGGTCGTGCTCATCTACGGCTCGGAGGAGATGCACGCCGGCCACCCGGTCGGCGTCGGCGAGGACCTCTGGTACGAGCACGTGGCCGCCTCGCGCGACGTGCTCGCCGCCCACGGCGTCGCCGTCAGCCTCAACCCGTGGGTGACCGTCGGCCACGCCGACCGGGGCCGGACCCAGGACCTCGGGTTCGCGCCACTGGTCTCGCCGACCGGCGAGGTGGCCACGGCCGCCGCGTCGTTCGCCTGCCCGGTCTGGCGCGAGTGGCTGGCCGGGCACTACGGCCGCTTCTCCCGGCTCGGTTTCCGGGTGATCTGGCTGGAGGACGACTTCCGCTTCCACAACCACGCCCCGCTCACCTGGGGCGGCGGCTTCGAGCCCGAGATGCTGGCGCGCTTCGCGCGCCTCGCGGGCGAGCGGCCCTCGCGCGAGGAACTGGTCGCCGCCGTCACCGCGCCCGGCGCCCCCCACCCGTGGCGGGCACTGCTCCAGCAGACCTGGCGCGAGGCCCAGCTCGAAGTCCTCGACCTGGTGCGCGCGGCCGTCGGCGGACGGGCGAAGCTCGGCCTGATGAGCTCCGGCCTCGGCGTGGCCTCCGTCGAGGGCCGCGACTGGTCGGCGGTCTTCGACCGCGTGGAGGTCCACCGCCCCCACTTCGCCCCCTACGGCGACACGGCCGCCCGCAGGCTGTCGTACTCGGTCGCCATGATGGAACTCCAGCGCGGACTGCGTCCCGAGGGCATCGAGGTCGCCCCGGAGATCGAGAACTGGCCGCACACCGAGTGGACCAAGTCCGACACCCAGACCTGGTCCGAGATGGTGGCCGCCCGGCTCGGCGGCGCCGACGCGCTGCTGCTCGACGTGCACCCGTTCGTGACCGGCGACCCTCACCGCTACCCGCGCATCGGCACCATGCTGACCAGGTCGCGGGCGGCCGTCGAGCGCGCCGCCAGCCCTGAGCTGAGCGCGACCGGCGTCGGCCTGCCGTGGTGGCAGGACACGGCCGCGTACGTGCAGGGCGACGGCGGCCTCGACGGCCTGCATGCCGACCCGCTGCGCGCCGCCGAGTACCTGCTGCCGTACGGGGTGCCCGTCCAGTCCGGCCGGGCGCCGGTCAACGCGCTGTTCGGCAAGGCCGCCTGGGGTGTGCCCGCCGACTCGGTCGAGGAACGGCTGTCCGGCGGGCTGCTGCTCGACGGGCACGCGGCGCTGGTGCTGACCGAGCGCGGCTACGGTGACCTGCTGGGCGTCCGCGTCGAGGAGATCGCCGAACGGCACACGCCGACGCGGCAGCCGTACAGCATGGAGCGGGTGCACGACACCGGCGAGCTGCTGAGCGTCAACGTGCAGTCCATGGTGGCGCGGCTGGCCGCGCAGCCCGGCGCCGAGGTGTGGACGGAGATCGTCACGCCGCGCGGCGAGCACTGGGGCGACGGGCGGGTGGCCTTCGAGAACCGGCTCGGCGGGAAGGTCGTCACGATCGCCGCCTGCCGTCCCGAGGAACTCGGCCGCGAGGACGACGGGCAGCGCCTGGCGCACCGGGCGGTCCGCTTCCTGGGCGCGGACCTGCCGCTGGTGACCGGTGGGCCGCACCTGATCCCGCAGTTCGCCACGGTCGGCGGCAGGCGGCGGCTGGCGATCGCGAACGGCTCCGCCGACCCGGCCCGGCCGGTGGTGGCGCTCGACACGGAGGTCACAGACGTCACGGCCACGCTGCTGGCGCCGCTGGCGGAGCCGGTGACCGTACCGACGCGGCGGGCCGACGGCCTGCTCCACGTCGAGGCCGACGTCCCGCACCGGGGCTACGTGCTGCTGGAGTGGTGACCAGGGGGCCGCCCGCTCGTCAGAGCCGGGCGGCCCCTCACCCCTCGCCCCGGCCGGTGAAGGCGGTTGGCCGGGCCGCAGGTGGCCGGTATATGCCAGGCCATATCCGGATATATGGCCGTCTGTCATGGTGGGCGCATGATCCGCAGGTCGATGATCGCATTCGGCGTGCTGCTCTCCACCGGGATGGCCGCACCGACTCCACCCCCCGCCCCTCCCACCCCAGCCGCACCGGTCCCCGCCACCGCAGGACAGGACCCCAAGAAGATCACCCTGATCACCGGAGACGTCGTCACCTACCGCACGGCTCCGGACGGCACCCCCGACGCCCAGGTCGAACCCGCCCGCCGCCCCGGCGGCGCCCCCGTGTTCTTCTTCTCCTACCGGGAACGGAACGCCTACTACGTCTACCCGGCCGACGTCCTCGCCCGGATCTCCTCAGGCGGCCTCGACCGGGGCCTGTTCGACGTCGCCTACCTCGCCGCCAACGGCTACACCGACGCCGAGACCCCCACCCTGCCGGTGATCGTCCAGAACGGGGCGAGGCGCGCGGCGCTCCCCGCCACCTCGGGCACCCGCGCGTTACCCAGCATCGGCGCCACCGCCTTACGCGTCGACAAGCGCGACTCAGGACGCTTCTGGTCGGCGCTGAGCAGGAGCGACCCCGGCCGAATCTGGCTCGACCGCAAGGTCAAGCCGGTACTCGACGGCAGCGTCAAGCAGATCGGCGCCCCGCAGGCGTGGGCGGCGGGACTCAAGGGCAAGGGCGTCAGGGTCGCCGTCCTCGACACCGGCATCGACCCCGACCACCCCGACGTGGCCGGCCGGGTCGCCGCGATGGAGAACTTCACCGCCGACCCCGGCCCCCGCGACGGCCACGGGCACGGCACCCACGTCGCCGCCACGATCGCCGGGAACGGTGAGAAATACACCGGCGTCGCGCCTGAGGCCGAACTCGTCGTCGGCAAGGTGCTCAACGACTACGGCGGCGGCCAGGAGTCCGAGGTCATCGCGGGCATGGAGTGGGCCGTCGCCCAGCGGGCCCGGATCGTCAACATGAGCCTGGGCGGCTGCTGCCCCGGCCCCGGCAACCCGCTCGACCAGGCGATCGCCAAGCTGTCCGAGCAGGGCGCGCTGTTCGTCGTCGCGGCGGGCAACGACGGCGTCAGCCGGAGCATCGGCTCACCCGGGACCGCGCCCGAGGCGCTGACCGTCGGCGCCGTGGACGACGGGGACCGGGCCGCGAGCTTCTCCAGCAGAGGGCCGACCGCCTTCGACTACACGCTCAAGCCCGACCTGACCGCGCCCGGCGTCGACATCGTCTCCGCCCGCGCCCAGGGCACCTCGATGGGTGTCCCGGTCGGCGAGCGGCACACGACCGCCTCCGGCACCTCGATGGCCACCCCGCACGTCGCGGGCGCCGCCGCCCTGCTCGCCCAGCGCCATCCGGACTGGCCGAACACCCGGCTCAAGGCCGTGCTCACCGGCACCTCCCACGACGCCGGCCTGCCCGCCTACACGCAGGGCGCGGGCCGCGTGGACGTCGCCCGCGCGGTGAAACAGCAGGTGTACGCCACGGGCAACGTCGACTTCGGCTTCCTCGCCCACCCGCAGCCCGGCCCGGTCACCAGGACGCTGACCTACACCAACGACGGCGACCAGCCGGTCACCCTGTCGCTGCGCGCCGAGATCACGCCGCACCGGGGCAGCGCCCCCGACGGCACCCTCACCCTCGGCGGGGACACGCTCACGGTGCCCGCCAAGGGCTCGGCCGACGTCGCGGTCGCCTTCGACCCGAAGGGCCCCGACACCTGGTACGAGGGGCGGATCGAGGCCACCGCCGACGGGGGTGTCGTGGTCGGCACCGCCGTCGGGGCGTTCGTGGAACCGAGGAAGGTGACCGTACGGACGCGGATGGTGTTGCCGGACGGCGGCACCGAGCCGACCGAGATCCCGTGGATGCTCATGCGCACCGACGACCGCGACGACCTCGTCCACTCCTACTACCCGCCGCCGGGCGCGGACAGCGAGGTCGAGGTCTACCCCGGCTCGTACGCCGTGGTCAGCGCGCTGGCCTGGCGCGACGGCCGCGACGGCGAGTGGGTGCAGTCGCTGCCCACCGAGCCGCAGGTGGAGATCACCAAGGACACCACGGTCACGCTCGACCTGCGCAAGGCCGAGAAGGTCGAGGTGGACACGCCGCGCCCCGCCGAGGTGTACTCCTCGCACTACGCCTTCGAGCGCAGGGCGGCGAGCGGAGTGGCGTCGGTGAGCGTCGAGGCGCTGATGCCCGCCTACGGCCTGGCCGACTACCGGCTGCCGCCCACCAGAAAGGTCACCCAGGGCACGTTCGTCGCGGCGGGCCGCTTCCTCATGGGCGCGCCGCAGGTCGCGATGCGGGTGCGGGGCGGCCCGGAGCTCACCCCGCGCTACGCGGGCACCGGAATGGACGTGCGCAAGCTGCCCGACCGTGGCGGGTATCCGCTGCTCGACGCGGGCCGCCGTACCGACTTCAACGGGTTGGACGCGCGCGGCAAACTGGTCCTGCTCGATCTGTCCGACCTGTGCCCCGGCAGCGCCTGCGACGGCGACGCCCTGGACCGGGTCACGGCCGCCCAGGCGGCGGGCGCGGCGGGCGTCCTCGGGTACGGCGCCGCCCACCGCGCCTTCCTCGACCCGGCGGGCAGTTGGCCGACGTACCCGATCCCGACGCTGAGCCTGCCGGCGAAGGAGGGCCGGGCGCTTTCCGCGCTGGCGGCCCGCCGTCCGGTGACCGTGGCGGCGGAGGGCAGCGCGAGCACGCCGTACTTCTACTCGCTGACCCTGCCCGAGCGCGGCCGGATCCCCGCCGACCTCGACTACGACGTCAAGGCCCGCGACCTGCGGCGCGTCGAGAACCGCTTCCACGCCGACCGGCCGGGCACGGCCCAGGTGAGCGCGGACGTGTCGATGCGCTCGGGGCCGGGCTGGTTCACCGGCCTGTGGGGGCTCGGGCACGCCTGGCGCTCGCAGACGCGCGTGACGGAGTACGTCGGCCCGGTCGCCGACGACGTGGTGTGGACCCGCGCCACGACGATCGGCTATGACGAGGGCACCGACTACTACCAGCGGCGGGCACTCAACGCGACCGCCGTGGACGTCTTCGACACGGCGGGCGAGCACGTCGAGCCCTGGGGTGCCCAGCCGAGGGTGCCGGGCAACGTCGGATACAGCCCCGCCGCCGCCTCCTCCGGAGGCGCCCAGTGCTTCCCCTGCCGTACGGAGGACCTGTTCGTGGCCGCGTTGCCGGTCGTGGGCCCGTTCCCGAACCACCAGGAGGCTTTTGCCTACAATGCCAACTTCGCCGGTGACCGCCACGGCGGCGGCGACGAGTTGCGCCTCTACCGCGACGGGCGGGAGATCCCGCTCGTCGAGCGGAGCGCGGTGCTCGGCATCTTCGCGGTGACCGTGCCGACGTTCACCATGGACGGGGCGGAGGCGACCTATCGGATGACCGACCGCTTCCGTACCCCGAACCCGCTCCAGCGGTATGCCAGGGAGGTCGAGACCGCCTGGACGTTCCGCTCGAAACCGCCGACGGGCGGCATGACCGGGATCGGCGACGGCATCTGCCTGGCCTGGTTCGTCGTGTCGAAGATCGGGCCGTGCGAACCGGTCCGGCGCCTCAACCTCCGCTACGACCTGGGCCTCGACCTGGACAACCGGGCGAAGGCCGGGGCGGTGCACCGGATCCGCGTCACCGGCTACCACGGCTCGCTGGGGCTGCCGGACGCCAAGGTGAGCGAGTTGCGGCTGCAGGCCACCTTCGACGACGGCAGGACCTGGACGCCGCTGCGGGTCTCAGGTGGCCGGGCGAGCGTCGTGCACCCGCCGCTCGCGCAGACCACGGGGGCGGTCGGCCTCCGGGCCCAGGCGAAGGACGCCGAGGGCAACACCGTCGAGCAAACCGTACATAGGGCCTATGGCCTGAAATGACCTCGGAACTCCGCATTCCCTGCGGACAGTTCCCTTCGTGGATGTGACACTGCGCGCCCGGATCCGAGCAGGCCGACTCTTCGACGAGTTCGCCGTGACCGGGCGCGCCGCTCGACCTGGAGTAGGTCAGCGTTCGGTGCCGTGCGGGCTCTTGTCCGAAAGGCCCGGGAACGGCGACGGCTCGGGAGCGGGGGCGCTGAGCTGGCGCGGGACACCAGGCTGCTCGGCCTCCTGGGCGTCGGCGACCGCCTCCGCCGCCGCCGCCGACGCCTTCTGCACCTCCTCGTCCGCCGCCGACGACGAGGCGACCTCCTCCCGGGTGGCGGCCGAGCGGGGCAGCACCTCGTTGAAGGCCCGGGAGACCCCCTGCAGCGCCGAGGTCACTTCGCTCGGGATGACGAAGAAGGTGTTGTTCTGCCCCTGCGCGAGCTGCGGCAGCACCTGGAGGTACTGGTAGGCGAGCAACTGCGGGTCGGGGTCGTTGCGGTGCACGGCCTGGAAGACCTGGTCGATGGCGCGCGACTGGCCCTCGGCCTCCAGGATGGCCGCCGTGCGCTGGCCCTCGGCCCGCAGGATGCGGCCCTGCTTGTCGCCTTCGGCCGTGAGGATCTGCGACTGGCGCTGGCCCTCGGCGGTCAGGATCGCGGCGCGCTTGTCGCGTTCGGCCCGCATCTGCTTCTCCATCGCGTCCTTGATCGTCTTGGGCGGGTCGATCGCCTTGATCTCGACGCGGTTGACGCGCAGCCCCCACTTGCCCGTGGCCTCGTCCAGCACGCCGCGCAACTGGCTGTTGATGATGTCACGGGAGGTGAGGGTCTTCTCCAGGTCCATGGATCCGACCACGTTGCGCAGCGTGGTGACCGTGAGCTGCTCGACCGCCTGGATATAGCTGGCGATCTCGTAGGCGGCCGCGCGCGGGTCGGTGACCTGGAAGTAGAGGACGGTGTCGATCTCGACCACCAGGTTGTCCTCGGTGATCACGGGCTGCGGGCGGAAGGAGACGACCTGCTCGCGCAGGTCGATCATCGGGTAGACGCGGTCGACGTACGGGATCACGAAGTTGAGCCCCGGCTTGAGCGTGCGATGGTAGCGGCCGAGCCGCTCGACGTTGCGCGCCCGCGCCTGCGGGACGATGCGCACCGCCCGCAGCACGGTGAAGACCGCGAACAGGGCGATGACCAGGCCGACGATCAGCAGCTCCATTGGATCACTCCCGGGGGTACACGAGAGCGGTGGCGCCCTCGATCTCGATGACTTCCACGGTCGCACCGGTGGGAATGACCAGCGACTCGTCGTAGGCGCGCGCCGACCACTCCTCACCCCCGATACGTACCCTGCCCGCCTGCCCGGTGACCTCGGCGGTCACGTAGGCCGGCTTGCCGACCAGGGCCTCGATGCCGAACCGCCGGCGCGGCGGCTGCCGGAGGTGCCGCACGGCGAGGGGCCGGACGAGCACCAGCCCCGTGGCCGAGGCCAGGGTGAACACGAGCAGCTGGAAGGGGAGTGGCAGGCCGAGCGCCGCGGTGGCCGCGGTCAGGAGCGCGGCGCCGCCGAGCAGACCGAGCGCCGCTGTGAGGGTGAAGATCTCGGCGACCCCGAGCACGACCGCGAGGATTATCCAGATGACCCACTCATCCATACGCCGGCCTCCTGACGGCTCGACGGGCCTGCAAGGGCTCCCCCTCTACCGTAAACCTCAAGCCGGGCGCTTGGTGCAATCTTCACCGTCCTTGTGGCGGGCGCAGCCCATCAGCCACCTCCGCCACGGCAGCCCCAACTGCCTACCCGACGGATCCGGAAACCTCCCCGAGCGTGATGCCGCCCGCCGTGGCGCTGATCGTCACCGTGTCGCCGTCCTCCAGGAACGTGCGCACCGAGCCGTCGGCCAGTTTGAGCGGCTCGGTGCCGTTCCAGCTCAGCTCCATGAACGAGCCGCGCTCCTCGCGGGCCGGGCCTGAGATCGTCCCGCTGGCGAACAGGTCGCCGGTGCGCAGCGCGGCGCCGTTCACGGTCAGGTGCGCGAGCATCTGGTCGGGCGTCCAGTACATGCTCCGGTACGGCGGTCGCGACACGACCTCCCCGTTGAGCCGGACCTCGACGGAGATGTCCAGCCCCCAGTCGGCCGTCCTGCGCAGGTAGCCGAGCGGTTCGGGGTCCTGCGGCCGGCCCGGCACCCGGGGCAGCGCCTCCAGCGGCGTGACCCACGGTGAGACCGAGGTCGCGAACGACTTGCCGAGGAACGGCCCGAGCGGCTGCGCCTCCCAGCCCTGGATGTCGCGGGCGCTCCAGTCGTTGAGCAGCGTCACGCCGAACACGTGCTCCTCGAACGGCCCGGCGGGCGAACCGAGCGGGCTCGGCACGCCCACGACGTACCCCAGCTCGGCCTCGATGTCGAGTTTGGCCGACGGCCCGAACACCCCGGCCCCGAGCTGCCCGCTCGGCCGCCGCACCGGCGTGCCGGAGACCACCACCGTGCCCGCGCGGCCGTGGTAGCCGACCGGCAGGTGCCGCCAGTTCGGCAGCAGCGGCTCGGCGTTCGGCCGGAAGATGCGGCCCATGTTGGTGGCGTGGTCGAGCGAGGCGTAGAAGTCGACGTAGTCGGCCACCTCGACGGGCAGGTGCAGGACGACCTGGGCGAGCGGGATCAGGTGCGGCTCGACCACCCCGAAGTCGGTGGCCAGCTTGTTCCGGATGAGCCGCCTGGTGTCGTGCCAGGCGGTCCGGCCGCGCGCCAGGAAGGCGTTGAGGCTGCCGGTGGCGAACACCTCGTCGTGCAGCGCCGAGGCCAGGTCGAGCACGTTGTCCTCGTATCGCACGCCCACTCTCGGGGGCTCGCCCGCGCGGGAGAACACCCCGTAGGGCAGGTGGTCGATGCCCCAGCCGCTCATGTCACTCCAAGGGATCGCAGATCGTCGACGGGTGTGCTCGTGCTGCACGAGCCGTAGCTGACCAGGAGCTGCCGGGCGCGGACCGCCGTCTCCTCCGGGACCGCCCGGGTCAGGCGGACCAGCCGGTCGGCGTCCGTCGTACGGAGCACCGGCGCCGGGTCGCGCCCCTCGACCGCCTCGCAGACGGCCAGCACCAGGTTGAGGAAGCCGTGCCGGTCGACGCCGAGCGCGGGGTCGAAGTGGCGGACGGCGTGGTGCAGCCCGGCGGTGGCCTTGAACGGGACCCGGTTGTCCGCGCAGAAACGGATGAACCCCCCGAGCTGGTCGGGGTTGGGGAAGGCGTCGGCGGTGAGGCCGCCGCAGCGGACCTTCAGCCCGACGCCCTCGGCGGGCGCGGTCAGATGGAGCTGCGGCGGCACCTCCACGAACACCCGCACGCCCGCGACCGGTCCCGCCTCCTCCGGCGGGCACCTGACCTCAAGGAAGTCGACGGGCAGGTCGTCGTAGGCGGGCACCTCGGGGGTGTCCAGGATCAGGCCGATCCGCGCCGGGATCCACTCGGAGCGGCGCAGCGTGTCGAGGCGGCCGGCCGGGCACAGGAAGCGCTGGGTGAGCATCGGCTCGGCGCGCTCGGCGTCGCGCCGGTGCCTGGCGAGCGCCGCGTCCATGGGCAGCGAGGTCGGCGGGAACAGCCCGGCGTCGTCGACCAGCGCCGTGAACAGCGGGTTCATCGGGCCCAGGTCCAGGCGTAGCCGGGGTCCTCGCAGGACAGCGCGTCGCCGCCGAGGTCGAGCGGGCGGAAGGTGTCGATCATGACGGCCTTCTCGCTGGTGTGGGTGGCGCCCGCCTCGATCACCGCCTCGACCGCGCCCGGCTGCGGGCCGTGCGTGAAACCGGCCGGGTGCAGCGAGATCGAGCCGACGTCGATGCCGGACCCGGCGCGGGCCGAGTAGTCGCCGCCGACGTAGAACATGAACTCGTCGGAGTCCACGTTGTGGTGGTTGTAGGGGATCGGCACGGCCTCCGGGTGGAAGTCGAGCGGGCGCGGCATGAACGAGCACACCACGAAGCCGGGGCCCTCGAAGGTCTGGTGCACGGGCGGCGGCGCGTGCGTCCGCTTCACGATCGGCTCGAAGTCCTCGATGTTGAAGGCGTACGGGTACAGGCACCCGTCCCAGCCGACCACGTCGAAGGGGTGGTTGCGGTAGACCAGCCGGGTCAGCCCGCCCCTGGTGCGTACCAGGACGGGCACCTCCTCGCCCTCCTCGATCAGCGGCTCCTGCGGGCTGCGCAGGTCGCGCTCGCAGTAGGGGGCGTGCTCCAGGAACTGGCCGTACTGCGACAGGTAGCGGCGGGGCGGGCGGATGTGCCCGGAGGCCGCGATGACCAGGATGTTGACCGTGCTCTGTGGCACCCAGCGGTGGATGGTGCCGGTGGGGATCACGACGTAGTCGCCCTCGGCGACGTCGAGCGCGCCGTAGGTGGTCTCCAGGCGGGCGGCCCCCGACTGGAGGTAGACGCACTCGTCGCCCTTGGAGTTGCGGTAGAGCCCGCTGGGCCGGTCACTGGTCGCGTACGACAACCGGACGTCGTTGTTGCCCGCGAGCGTCATCCGGCCGGCCACGAGGTCGCCCGCGCTGGAGAGGTCCTGGGTGCGGAAGTGGCGTGGGGTCAGCGGGAGGTTGGGGGTCAGTGACCCGGGGACCTGGGGCTCGATCGCCACCGCCTCCGCCTTGACGATCGCGGTGGGCAGGTGGCGGTGGTAGAGGAGCGAGGAGTCGGAGGAGAAGCCCTCCTCGCCCATGAGTTCCTCGGCGTACAGGCCGCCGTCGGGCCGCCTGAACTGCACATGACGCTTGCGTGGCACCTCGCCGACGCGGCGGTAGTACGGCATCCTCGAACTCCGTCCGGATATCGGACAAAAATGTCCTCTATATGTAGCAACCGTCTTTCATCGCAGGGACGATGTCAACTCGGCCGAGGCGGCCACGACGCGGGGGCCGACGCTCTCGGCGAGCGGCCCGAAGGTCACCACGCCGACCGAGGCCTCCAGCCACGGCAGCCCGGTCACCGGCGCGGCGACGCCGCGCGCACCCTCCTGGAGCTGTCCCTCAGTGGTCTGGTACCCACCCCGGCCCGCCCGTAGCGCGAGGATCGCCTGTCCGGCCGCGCCCCTGCTCAACGGGTGCCGCGAGCCTTCGCGGTAGGCGACGTGCAGGTCCGTCCACGACGGCTCCACCACCGCGACGGCCAGTCCCTCGTCGCCTTCGGCGACGGTCAGGTGCGCCGTGGCGCCGACCTCCTCGGCCAGGCGCCGCAGCATCGGCACGGCGGCCGCCCTCAGCATCGGTTGTACGGCCCGCGCCAGCACCAGCACGCCGAACCCGAGGTGCGTGCGCCCTTCGCCGTCGCGCCGTGCGAACCCCTCGTTCATCAGGGTGGTGACCAGCCGGTAGACCACGGGTCTGCTCAGTCCGAGTTCGTCGGCGAGTTCCGTGGGGGTGCGTCCGCCGTGCCCGTCGGCGAGGAGTCTGAGCAGGCGAAGCCCGCGTTCCAGTGTCTGCGCTGATTCTGCGGCCATGCCGATGATTATCCGGTCGTCATGGATACGCTCGGTGACGATTCACCTAGAAAGGGGTAAGAACCCGGTTAGTCGGAACCAGGGGGTAATGGTGAGGCAAAGGTGGTTTGTCCTTGCCGGGTGTCTGGCTATGTGCGCGTCGATTCCCGCTCTGCCTTCGGTCGGGGAGCAGGCCGCCTTCTTCGTCCGTTCCGACGCCGCCCCCCTTCCTCACGACGAACCCGGCCACGTGGTCGAACACACCTTCTACGCCACCGAGGGCATCCCGCTGGACGAGCGGCTGCTGCCCACCGACGAGCGGCGCCGCATCCACCCGGCCCGCCTCGCGCCCGGCGTCACCGTGGCGGCCGACGGCCGCCTGGTCGGCATCCCCCGGACGGCCGGCACCTACCCGGCCCCGGTACGGCTCTGCCTCGGTGACGCCTGCGAGGAACAGACGATCACCCTGGTCGTCTACCGCAACGTCCCGTGGGAACCGCGCAACCTCACCTTCCCCGGCCGGGTCGGTGTCCTCCTCGACGGCGAGATCGCCGTCAACGGGGGACCGGCGGGCGTCCTGCCGACCTTCACCGTGACCGACCACGACGCGGTGCCCGAGGGAATCGCCGTCGGACCGGACGGCCGGGTGGGCGGCACACCCGTGCGCCCCGGCGTCTCCGAGATCCCGGTACGGATCTGCCTGGCGGGCAACTGCGCGGGCGCGGTGGTCAAGGTGATCGTGATCTGACGCCTTGCGGCGGGGGTGGGGAAACGGTCACCGTGTATCCATGAAATCGGTCATTGTGGTCGGTGCGGGCATTTGGGGTTCATCTACGGCGTTGCGGCTGGCCGAGTCGGGCTGGGCGGTGACGCTGGTCGAGCAGTACGCGCCGGGCCACGTGCGGCAGGCCAGCGCGGGCGAGACCCGGCTGCTGCGGATGGCGCACGGCGCGGACGACTTCTACGCGCGGCTGGCCTGGGAGGCCAGGGACGAGTGGCGCAGACTGGAGGAGCGCGTCGGCGAACCGCTCTTCCACGAGGCGGGCCTGCTGTGGTTCGCCCAGACGCCGGACGGCTGGGAACACGCCAGCGCCCAAGTCCTGAAAAATCTGGACATGGGGGTTGAGGTGCTGGAACCCGCCGACGGCGCCCGCTTCTTCCCCGACTTCCGGGGCGACGACCTCAGTTTCCTGCTCTGGGAACCCCACGCCGGTGTCATCAGGGCCCGCCGCGCCACCCAGGCGATCGCCCGGCTCGCCCAGGCCGCCGGAGCCCGGCTCGTCAAGGCCAGGGCACTGCCGGCGGAGGGCGGCGTCGAGATCGACGGCGAGGTCGTGCGCGCCGACCGCGTCGTATGGGCCTGCGGCGCCTGGCTGCCCACCCTGTTCGACGTGCCGGTGACCGTGACCAAGCAGGACACGCTGCACTTCGCGGTCTCCCCGCGCTGGAGCACGCCCGGCACCCCCGCCTGGGTGGACTACGACGCCTCCGCCTACGGGCACGGCGACGTGGACGGGGTCGGCCTCAAGGCCACGATCGACCTGGAGGGGGAACCGTACGAACCGGAGGGCGGGTCGCGCACGGTGGACGTCTCCAGCCTGGAGCACTCCAGGACCTACCTGGCCAGGCGCTTCCCGGCGCTGGCCGCCGCGCCCGTGCTGTTCACGCAGGTCTGCCAGTACGCGCTGACGCCCGACGCCGAGTGGATCCTCGCCGAGGTCTCGCCGGGCGTGTGGGTGCTGGGCGGCGACTCCGGGCACGGGTTCAAGCACGGGCCGCGCCTGGGAGCGTACGTGGCGGGGGTTCTCGACGGCGCGCACGAGCCGGAGGCGAGGTTCGGCCTGCACGAGCGCGCGGCCGTCAGGGGCCTGCGGACCGGCGGAGAGCCCTGGTAGGGCGTTCCCTACCGGGGTTTCGGGTGCGTGCGGGGCCGACCGGAGACGGGGGCGCGGCGCAGACTTGCCCCAGTCGACGGAAGGCGAGGTATCCGTGTCCGCTCCCTCCTCTGTACGCCGGGCCGCCGCCCTGTGGATCTTCGCGGTAGCCGCAGGCGTGTTCGAGACCGTCGTCGCGGTCACCGGCATCCTCGCGAGCGGCGCCTTTCCGGCCGGTGCGGTCGCGGTCGGCGTCGGCCTGCGCCTGGTGGTGTTCGGGGCGGCCGTGTTCATGACGCTGCGCCTGCGCGCAGGCGACAACCTGGCGCGGCTGGGCCTCGCCGTGCTCCTGGGCCTGTTCGGCACGCTCTCCCTGGTCGTCGGGCCGGTCCAGGACCTCCTCGCCGGTACGTTCACCCTTCCCGCCGGCCCGGCGGACTGGCTGCTGGCGGTCAGCAGGGCCGCGCACCTCGTGGCGGTACTGGCGGCCATGGTCCTGATGTTCCGCCCGGAGGCGAACGCCTACTTTGACCGACGACGGTCGGCGATCTCGTTGTGAGTTGTTGATCGTCCGGATATGGTGCATGGTGCCCCCTTGATCCATATGGAGTAGGTGCCATGCGACTACGTCCGCTCATCATCACCGGACTCGCGCTCTCGATGCTCGGCATCGGCGTCCCCGCCTGGTCGGCCACCGATCCCCGTAGTTGCAACGACCTGCTCTCCAGCGACACCCCCGCCTACGTCGTCTGCAACTGGATGGCGACGCCGGAGGAGGCGGCCGACATCGCCAGGTTCTGGCTTGAGAACGACGGCGAGAACATGAAGGAGGCCGACCCCTACTTCGTCGGCGTCGACTGCGACGAGGCCGAGAACGCCTGCGACCCGAACCTCGAAGGCGACGGTCAGCTACGCGGTGACGGTGACCCCGACGTCGAGGGCGCGGAGGACGGCGGCACCCCCGAGTGCGAGCAAGGGGGAGACAGCTGCTACGTGAACGGCAGCGGCGTCACCCAGGCCGAGAAGACGGCGGCCGAGCAGACCGAGACCGGCAAGGGCGCCAAGACCGCCCAGGACGCCGGGATGCGCGTGTGGATCGACGCCGAACTCGCCGACGACTGGAAGACCGGCAAGCTGGAGGAGGCCGCCAAGAAGGTGGCCGCCCTCGCCGCGCAGGACGACGTCGCCGGCATCCGCTTCAGCTCGCAGGTCGGCTACAACAAGGTGCTGGGCACCGCCGACGAGATGGACAAGTTCGTCGCCGAGGCGGCCAAGGCCCTGCGTACGGCGGTGCCGGGCAAGAAGCTCGGGGTCCACACGGTCGTCCCGATCTTCGGCTGCGGCGGCCACGAGCAGTGCAAGACCGAGATCGCCAAGAAGCACCCGCAGCTCGACCCCGACCGCATCGGCGCCTGGCTGAAGCGCGGCCTGGTCGACCAGCTCACGCTCGACAACGGCCACCTGTCCTCCGAGTACACCGCCTACGGCATCGACGCCGCGCAGGCGCAGCGCAACCAGTGGATCCAGGTCCGCGCCCGCGCCTGGGACATGTACGGCCAGATCGGCGCGGAGGACGCGGGCTTCACCGCCCCCGGCGCCTCCAAGCTGACCGAGGAGCAGGCCGGCAAGGCGATCGGTGAGCGGGTCGCCGCCGTGCTGCAGTCCGACGCGGCGGAGACCGTGACGCTGTGGACCCGCTGGCAGGACCAGCAGGGCACGGTCAACCGCGTTCTCGGCGAGAAGCTGGCCGACAACGCCACCTGGGAGCAGCTGAAGAAGCTGGGCGCGGTCAAGGCCCGCCTGGCCACCGTCTACGACCCGGCGACGCCCGAGGTGGACCCGGCCGCCGACCTGAAGAAGCTGTCGGAGGTCTTCGGTCAGGTGTACGTCCGGGCCTCCTGACCTGGCGAGGTTTTTGGCAAGCGCTGGTCAAACCCTCCCGTGTCGCCGTCCTAGGCTGAAAGGGACCAGACATGGGAGGGACGACGATGTTCATCCAGGTCATCCAAGGTCCGGTAGCGGAACCCGAACAGGCGCACGCCGCCCTCGACCGGTGGGCGAGGGACCTCGCCCCCGGCTCGACCGGCTGGCTCGGCACCACGGCCGGGGTAACCGACGACGGCACTCTCGTCGCGGTGGCCCGTTTCACCTCGAAGGACGAGGCCCGCCGCAACGCCGAGCGCCCCGAACAGGACGCCTGGTGGCGGGAGACGTCCCGGTTGTTCACCGGGAAGGTCTCCTTCCACGACTGCGGCGAGGTGGACGAGTTCCACGGCGGCGGTTCTGACCAGGCCGGGTTCGTCCAGGTCATCGAGGGCCACGTCGAGGACCCGGGGCGGCTGCGCGAACTCTTCCACAAAGGTGAGGAGGAGCTCGCCGCCTACCGTCCCGACCTCATCGGCAGCACCGCCGCGATGTCGGAGGACGGCACGTACGTCGAGACGGCGTACTTCACCAGCGAGGAGGAGGCGCGGCGCGGGGAGCGCAAGGCGCCGCCGCCCGAGCTGGAGGGGACGCTGAAAGAGTACATGGGGGTGTTCGAGGGCCGGCCCGCCTACTTCGACCTGCACCGGCCGTGGATGTACTCACCAGGCGGCCAGCGCGTCTAGCGCGGCTTTGAGCCGTTCCGGGGTGACGGCGCCGGTACGCAGCCGGTGGGCGACGAGGGGCGCCTGGAGGGGCGCGAGGAGCGCGTCGGCCAGCGTGGGGGCGTCGGACCCGGGTGAGTGCTGCGCGATGAGCATGCTCAGGTGGGCATGGTGGGCGGCGTAGGCGCCGCCGAAGCGCGCGAACGGGGCGGCGGTCTCGGCCATGACGAGCAGGTCGAGCTGCTCGACCGTGCGGTCGGCGAGGGCGTGGAGGAAGGCGCGGACGCGCTCGCGCGGGGGCGCGCCGGGGCCGAGGGGCGGCGGGCCGCCGAGGAAGTCCTGCTGGAAGGCGCGTTCGCGGGCGTCGATGAGCGCGTAGGCGAGCCCGGAACGGTCGCCGAATCGCCGGTAGAGGGTGCCGACGCCGACCCCGGCCGCGGCGGCGACGTCGGCCATGGCCAGGCCGTCCACGCCGCGCTCCGCGACGATGGCGGCCGCCGCCGACAGAATCCGCGCCCTGTTGCGCGCCGCGTCCGTTCTCACCGGTCCATTGTGTTCCATCCCGCCGCGCCGGGCGTTCCTGGTTCCATCCGTTACGGCAGGCCGCGCCCACCGCGCCCCGCCGCCGTGCGTCGGCGGCCTCGCCCGCGCCACTCCTCCCACCACCACCCCACCGCGACGACTCCGCCCTTGCCCCCCTCCCGCGAAAAGCCCGCCCGCCCCCAGGGAACGCCCACCCAGGAACCACCACGCCGGCAGTCGTTCGTATCTGGCGGGAACAAAACGGAACGCGTTCCGCTTCTCCTAAGCGGAACCCATTCCACTTGAGGAGATTCACATGACTCGCAGGGTCGCACTGGTCACCGGAGGCAGCCGGGGCATCGGAGCGGCGGTGGCCGAGAGGCTGGCCGCCGAAGGCAACGACGTGGTCATCACCTACGCCCGCGCGGCCGACCAGGCGGCGGCCGTCGTCGGGCGGATCGAGGCCGCCGGCGGCCGGGGGCTGGCCGTACCGGCGGAGGCGACGGACGCCGCCGCGCTCGTGGCCGCCGTCGAACGCGCCGTCCAGCACTTCGGACGGCTCGACATCGTCGTCAACAACGCCGGAATCGCCCCCTACGGGCCTTTGGCGGAGGTGACGCTGGAGGAGGTGGACAGAACCCTGGCCATCCACGCCCGCGCCTCCTATGTCGTGTCGCAGGCCGCCGCCCGGCACCTGGGCGAGGGCGGACGGATCATCTCCATCGGCAGCAGCCTCATCGAGCGGGTGCCGTACCCGGGCTGGACCCTCTACTCGATGAGCAAGGCCGCCCTGATCGGCCTCACCAAGGGCCTGGCCAGGGACCTCGGGCCGCGCGGCATCACCGCCAACCTGGTCAACCCGGGCTCGACCGACACCGAGATGAACCCGGCCGACAGCCCGGAGGCCGACGGCGAGCGCGCGTTCACCGCCCTGGGCCGCTACCTCACCCCAGACGACGTCGCCGCCACGGTCGCCCACCTGGCGGGGGAGGGCGGCCGGAACATCACCGGCGCCACGATCACGGTGGACGCGGGCACCACCGCCTGACCCGAGACGGATGCGGGCGCCACCGTCCGGCGCCCGGTGGACGCGGGTGCCGCAGACCGACGGGAGGTGGACGCGGGTGCCGCAGACCGACGGGAGGTGGACACGGGCGCCGCCGTCCGACACCCGGCGGACGCCCGGCCGGATCCCGTCAAGCCGTGAGAAAGGCCCCGAGCTCCTCCGCGTCGATCCGGCCGTCGCCGTCCCGATCGAGCCGGTCCACCCCCGCCTGTGCGGCGTCGAGCGTGATCGGGCGGCCGAGCACCTCCATCAGCCGGACCAGTTCCTCGGCCGAGATCCGGCCGTCCTTGTCGGTGTCGATCAGGTCAAACGTGATCTTGTAATCGTCCATGCGACCGGTTCTATCGCACCAGACCGCAATCTTTCGTACGAATCACCATCTACGCGGGCTCGCCGAGCCGGCGCCGCAGCTCGTCGCGGCGGCGTTCGAGGTCGGCGACCAGCTCGTCCTGCTCGTCGGCCATGCTCAGCATCTGGGAACGTTCCACCAGATCGGTCGCCCCCATCTCGTTGATCTGCGTGCGCAGGTCGCGGGTGGACTCCTTCAACCGCACCAGATCCTCTTCGACCTGGCGTAGCTCCTTTTTAGTGGTCATCCCACTGATTTACCCATCGAATCGGCTGGCCGTACACAATGGGCACATGCGCGGGCTGGGCAAGGACATGAGGTGGACGCTCGGCTTAGTGCTGGCCGTCGTCGCCGGCACCGTCATGATCGGCCTGCGCAAGCCGGACGCCGCGATCAACACCCTCGACGTGGTGCTGCCCGCCGTCGCGTGCGCGGCGGCGCTGCTGCGTACCCGCTTCCCCGTGCTCGTGCTGTTGATCACCCTGGTCTGCACGGGCTTCTACTACCCGCTCGGCACCCTCGACGGCCCAGTCCTGCTGATCTTCCTGCTCGCCCTCTTCACCGCGGCCGACCAGGGGCACCTGCTCGCTGCTGCGGTGACGGGAGCGGCGTCCGTGTTCGGCATGGGCCTCGGCGAGACCGGCGGCGTCAGGCACGTGGGCGACGGCCTGTTCCTGATGATCGGCGGCTGGGTCGCGGCCGCGGTGGCGCTCGGCGGGGTGACCCGCAACCGCCGGGCCTACCTGACGGAGATCGAGCGGCGGGCCCGCGAGGCCGAGCACACCAAGGAGGAGGAGGCCCGCCGCCGGGCCACCGAGGAACGCCTGCGCATCGCCAGGGAACTGCACGACGTACTCGGGCACAACATCTCCCTGATCAACGTCCAGGCCGCAGCGGCGCTGCACGGTCTGCGCAAACGCCCGGAGAGCGCCGAGACCGCGCTGCGGACGATCAAGGACACCAGCAAGGACACACTGCGCCAGCTCCGCACCACGCTCGGCGTGCTCAGACAGGTGGACGAGGACGCCCCCACGGCTCCCGCCGACAGCATCGAGCGCCTGGACGAGCTGGTCGGCCGCTCCGGGCTGGACGTGACGGCGAACGTGGCGGTCGGGCCGCTGCCCGCGCCGGTCGACCTGGCCGCGGCCAGGATCATCCAGGAGGCGCTGACGAACGTCGGCCGCCACGCGGGCACCGGCCGGGCCAGCCTGACCATCACCCAGGGACGGGGAGACCTCGTGATCAGCGTGGAGGACGAGGGGCCGGGGGCCGTGTACGCCGACGGCGCCGGCTACGGCATCCAGGGGATGCGCGAGCGGGCCGCCGCCCTCGGCGGCACCCTCGCGGCCGGTCCCCGGCCGGGCGGCGGCTTCGCCGTGGTCGCCACCCTCCCGGTGGCCGAGGACGAACAGGACGGACTCCGATGATCCGCGTACTGCTGGCCGACGACCAGACCCTGGTCAGAGCCGGGTTCCGGTCGATGCTCGACGACGAGGACGACATCGAGGTGGTGGCACAGGCCGGTGACGGCGCCGAGGCCGTGGCCAAGGCCCGGCAGACCCGCCCGGACGTGGTCCTCATGGACATCCGCATGCCCGAGCTCGACGGCCTGGAGGCGGCCAGGCAGATCGCCGCCGACCCCCGGCTCGACGGCGTCAAGGTGATCATCCTGACCACCTTCGACCTCGACGACTACGTCTACGGCGCACTCCGGGCCGGGGCCAGCGGCTTCCTGGTCAAGGACACCGAGCCCGCCGAACTGATCCACGCCGTCCGCGTGGTGGCGCGCGGCGACGCACTCATCGCCCCGTCGGTCACCCGCAGGCTGATCGCCGAGTTCGCCGGCCGGATCAAACGTCCGGAACCCGGCCCAGAGCTCAACGCGCTCACCGAACGCGAGCGCGAGGTACTGGTCCTGGTGGCGAGCGGACTGTCCAACGACGAGATCGCCGAACGCCTGGTGCTCAGCCCCGCCACCGCCAAGACCCACGTCAGCCGCATCCTGACGAAACTGCGGCTGCGCGACCGGGCCCAGCTCGTCGTCCTCGCCTACGAGGCCGGCATGATCACCCCGGGCTGGTTCACCTCCTGAGTCGTACGGCGGGCGGCTTTACCTCCTGAGTCGTACGGCGGGCCGCGCGACCGCTCCGGAAGTCGTACTCGCGATGACCGCCGCAGAAGGACGCCCCGGCGGCGGGCCCGGCGGGATCGTCTCCGTATGCACGC
The DNA here is from genome assembly GCF_039525605.1 of Nonomuraea longicatena. Classification (NCBI taxonomy): domain Bacteria; kingdom Bacillati; phylum Actinomycetota; class Actinomycetes; order Streptosporangiales; family Streptosporangiaceae; genus Nonomuraea; species Nonomuraea longicatena. Next base: position 115,365 of record NZ_BAAAHQ010000040.1, read on the forward strand.
CCTTGAGCTCGCCCGCCTGCAGTTCGCGCTCACGGCGGGAGCCCACTTCCTGTTCGTGGCCCTGACCCTCGGCCTGGCCACCCTGGTCGCCGTCATCCAGACGCGGGCGACGCTCAGCGGCAACCCGGTGCACGCCCGCATGACGAGGTACTGGGGCCAGCTCTACATCGTCAACTACGCCATGGGCATCGCGACCGGCCTGGTGATGGAGTTCCAGTTCGGCCTGTCCTGGAGCGGGCTGACCACTTTCGCCGGCAACGTGTTCGGCGCCGCGCTCGCGATCGAGACGCTGGTCGCCTTCTTCGTCGAATCCACCTTCCTCGGCCTGTGGATCTTCGGGTGGAACCGGCTGAACCGCTGGGCGCACCTCGCGCTGATCTGGATCGTGACCCTCACCGCGTACGCGTCGGCGTTCTGGATCATGATCGCCAACGGGTTCCTGCAGAACCCGGTCGGCCACCGCGTCACCTCGGGCGTGCTGGAGCTGGTGGACTTCGGCGCGCTGGTGGCGAACCCGGCCGCGCTGACCGCCTTCGCCCACGTCATGTGCGGCTCGATGATCGTCGGCGCCTACTTCATGGCCGGGGTCAGCGCCTACCACCTGCGCAGGCGCACCGCCGAGCAGGACTTCTTCCGCAAGTCCCTGCGCATCGGCCTGGGCGTGGCGCTGCCCGCCACCGTCCTCACCGCCGTCTTCGGCGGCATGGGATTCGAAACGATGCAGCCGTCCAAGATCGCGGCCTGGGCGGGCGATCCGGGGCTGCTCGCCGAGGCACAGGCGGACATGGCGGCGATCCACGGCCCCGGCGACTACCTGCCCGTGCAGAGCTGGGTGCAGACCAGCGGCCGGACGATGATGGCGCTGTTCGTGCTGATGTTCCTGGTGTCCCTGGTGAGCTTCGTCCTCATGTGGTCCCGCAGGGCCGCGACGCGCCTGCGGGTCTGGCACTGGCTGCTGACCGCGATGATCCCGGTGCCGTTCGCGGCGATGATCGCCGGGTGGCTGTTCCGCGAGCTCGGCCGCCAGCCCTGGGCCGTGTACGGCCTGCTGAAGACCTCCGACGCGGTCTCCCACGCCACCACCGTCCAGATGCGGATCTCGCTCGGCGTGTTCACCGGACTGTTCGGCGTGCTCATCGCCGTCAACTACTGGCTGCTGGCCAGGCAGGCCAGGCGCGGCCCCGACGCCGTCGCGCTCGGCGCCGCCGAGACGCCGGAACGCCTGCCCGCCCCCGCCCCGACGTTCTGAGCAGGAGCCGACCCATGGAAGCCCTCATCCTCGCCTTCTTCGCCGTCGGCTACCTGGTGCTGGCCGGAGCCGACATCGGGGTCGGCATGCTGCTGCGCTACCTCGGCCGCACCCCGGACGAGCGCCGTGAGGTGCTCGCCGCCATCGCCCCGTTCTTCCTCGGCAACGAGGTGTGGCTGGTGGCGACGGCCGGAGTGCTCGTCGGGCTCTTCCCGCACGCCGAGGCCGAACTGTTCGGGGGCCCTGACTTCCTCGCGGTGGTCGGGCTGGTGGCCTCGTGGGTGGTGCGCGACATGGCGCTGTGGCTGCGCGGGCGGCTGCCGGGCGCGCGCTGGCAGGGGTTCTGGGACCACGCGATCGTCGCGGGGAGCTGGGGACTGGCGCTGGCGCTCGGCACCCTGTTCAGCGGGTTGCTGCTGGACGTCTCCTGGCCGCTGGCCATCGCCCCCGCGCTGCTCGGGGCCGTCCTGTTCGGCGCGCACGGCCTGGCCTTCGCCGCGCTGCGGCTGACCGGACGGCTGCGCGAGCGCGCCAGGACGCCGGCGCCGGGCTCCGAGGTGGGAACGTACGTGCTGACGGGGGTCACGCTGGCGGCCGTGGGGGTGCTGGCGGGCCTCGGGCTGCCGCTGGAGCCGGGCAACACCTGGCTGGGGCCGGTGATCCTGGCCGTCATCCCGTTCCTGGTGGCCGCTCAGGCCATCGTGTGGTGGGTCTGCCGAGGCCGGGTGACCGGCCCGTCGTACCTTTAGCCCATGAAAGTGAGAGAGCTACGACTTGTCGTGACGGCTTCGGACTATGAGGAGGCTGTCCGCTTCTACCGGGACGCGCTGGGCCTGCCCGAGCGCGCGGCCTTCTCCTCGCCCGACGGCCGGGTCACCATCCTGGAGGCCGGGCGGGCCACGCTGGAGATCGCCGACCCCGGCCAGGCCGACTTCATCGACGAGGTCGAGGTCGGACGGCGGGTGGCGGGCCACATCCGGGTCGCCTTCGAGGTGGACGACTCCACCTCGGCCACCCGGGAACTGACCGAGGCCGGGGCCACGCTGATCGCCGAACCCGTGCGCACCCCGTGGAACTCCCTCAACTCCCGCCTCGAAGGCCCGGCGGGCCTGCAGCTCACCCTGTTCGAAGAACTCTCCTGACACCGGGAGCCCGCTCGCGGGCTCCCGAACGATCCTGATCGCTCCCGGATCATCCCGGCAAAGGGTACGGTTACCCCATGAGGAGCCGGTTGTCCGCCGCGTTCCTCCTTCTGCTGTCCACGTTCTTCATGGCGGGCGGGCTGCCCGCCCAGCAGGCCATGGCGGCCGCCGCCCAGGTCAGGGCGCCCCAGGCGGACCAGTCGCCGCACCGGCAGGCCGCTCCGGGGCTGCCCGCCAAGTCCAAGCTCGCCCCCGACGCGGGCGCGCACCACGGGTTCGGCGGCGTCGCCGTACCGCCGCAGCGCTCGCAGCTCCCCGGCCTGGCGGGCACGGGCGCGTGCCCGGTCGCCCGCACCGAGCCGACCCAGGCCGAACGGCGCCGCGCCAATCCCGCCCGCGCCCCACCCGTCTCCGCAGTGCGCTGATCTCCGCCCACGTTCGTGGGCGTCGAACGACCACGCTCTTGTGGAGGCTTCCATGTCACGTGCGCCCCTGTGGCGCGCGGTGGCGGCGCTCGCCGTCATCGCCACTTCGTTGTTCCTCGCGTTCACCATGTCGCCCCGGCTCGGGCTCGACCTGCGCGGCGGCACCCAGCTCGTGTTCGAGGCGAGAGACTCGCCGACCGTCAAGGCGGACGCCGCCGCCACCGACCGCGCCCTTGAGGTGCTGAGCCGCCGTGCCGACGCGCTCGGTGTGGCCGAGCCGACGCTGGTCCGCTCGGGCGAGAAGCGCATCATCGTCGAGCTGCCCGGCGTGCTCGACCCGCGCAAGGCCGCCGACGTCATCGGCCGCACCGCCCAGCTGACCTTCCACGCCGTCGAGGGCCTCGACGAGGCCGGGGGCGTACCGGACGAGAGCGGGCAGAAGCTCAAGCTCGGCCCGGCCGTGATCACCGGTGAGGGGGTGACGGACGCGGCCGCCCGCACCGACCCCCAGCAGGGGCCCGGCTGGTTCGTCACCGTCGACTTCAAGGAGCCCGGCCCCTGGCAGCGGCTGACCGGCGCCGCCGCCTGCCAGCCCCCGGGCGATCCCCAGCGCCGGGTCGCCATCCAGCTCGACAACAAGATCATCTCTTCGCCGCAGGTGGTGGAGGAGACGCCGTGCCGGGCCGGCATGCCGGGCGGCAACACCTCGATCACCGGGAACTTCACCGCGCAGGAGGCCACAGACCTGGCCGTCCTGATCAAGGGCGGCTCGCTGCCGGTGCCGCTGGAGATCGTCGAGCAGCGCACGGTCGGCCCCACCCTCGGCGCCGACGCCATCGACGCCAGCGCCAAGGCCGCCGTCACCGGCGTGCTGCTGACGGCGGTGTTCATCATCGCGATCTACCGCCTGGTGGGCCTGCTCGCCGCCATCGCGCTCGGCACGTACGCCCTCATCTCCTACGCCGCGCTGCTCGCCCTCGGCGCCACCCTCACCCTGCCCGGTCTGGCGGGGTTCGTGCTCGCGATCGGCATGGCCGTGGACGCCAACGTGCTGGTCTTCGAACGCGCCAGGGAGGAGTACGGCAGCGCGCAGCACACCTCGCGGCGCGGACCCCGGGCCCACGGCCTCGGCCAGGCGCTCGACCGGGGCTTCAAGAACGCCTGGAGCGCCATCGCGGACTCGGGCGTCACCACGCTCCTCGCGGCCGGACTGCTGTTCTGGCTGGCCTCCGGCCCGGTGAAGGGCTTCGGCGTGACGCTGTCGATCGGCGTGCTGGCCTCGCTGGTATCGGCCCTGCTCGTCACCCGCACGCTCACCCAGTGGCTCATCGACCGGGTGCCGCCGAAGGTCTCCGGCCTCGGTACGGTCGGCCGCGTCAGGACCTGGCTCACCACGCGCGGCCCCGACCTCATGGGCAGGCGGCGGCTGTGGCTCGCCGTCGCGGGCGGGCTGCTGCTGACGGCCGTCGCCGGGCTCGTGGTACGCGGGCTCGACTTCGGCGTGGAGTTCACCGGCGGGCGGGTGATGGAGTTCACCTCGTCCCAGCCGGTCGGCGTGGACACCGCGCGGCGCCTGGTCGGCGAGGCCGGGTTCCCCAACGCGGTCGTCCAAGCCTCGGACAACGGCATCTCCGTCCGCACCGGGCAGATCTCGGGCGACGACGTGGCCAAGATCCAGGACGCGCTCGGCGAGGTGACCAAGCAGCGCGACGAGCTCATCGGGCCGTCGCTGGGAGAGGAACTGCGCCGCAACGCGCTCATCGCGCTCGCGGTGGCGCTCAGCGCGCAGCTGCTGTACCTGGCCTTCCGCTTCCGCTGGAGCTTCGGCGGCGCCGCCGTCATCGCACTGTTCGTGGACGCCGTCCTCGTGCTCGGCGCCTTCGCCTGGCTGGGCAAGCCGATCGACGGGGTGTTCCTGGCCGCCATGCTGACGATCGTCGGCTACTCGGTCAACGACAAGGTCGTCGTCTTCGACCGGGTCAGGGAGATGTGGGCGGCGCGGCGCACCGATCCGCTGCCGTCGATCGTCAACGCTGCCATCCTGCAGACCGTGCCGCGCACGATCAACACCGGGCTCGGGGCGCTGTTCATCCTGGCGGCGCTCGCGGTCTTCGGCGGCGACTCGCTGCGCGACTTCGCCATCGCGCTGCTCATCGGGATCGTGGTCGGCACGCTGTCGTCGTCGTTCGTGGCCGGGCCGGTGGCCATCCTGCTCGAACGGCACAGCAAGCAACCGCCGCCGGCGCCCAAGTCGCGGGAAAAGCGCACGCGAGAGGGCTCCGGTGCCGTAATCTGACGCTGTCACAACGGGTAACCGCTGTGTGACCTTGTGAGACTGAGGTCGCCTGGCGGGCATCCGCTCCAGCGGGCCTCTTCTCCAGGCCGGCTCGCGCGAACTGCGACCGGGCCTGGATCCCGTTCGATCAGGTTCCCCCCGTGGGCGTCCCGTCACAGACGCTCACGGGCGGATCATCGTAGTGGCGCGCCGACCGCATGAAGGTGGCGCAGGGCCTGGCCGTACGAGTCGATGAGGCCGGTCTCCAGGTAGTCCACGCCCACCTCCGCGCAGTAGGCCTGCACGATCGGCTGCGCGCGGCGCAGGTTCGGCGCCGGCATGTGCGGGAACAGGTGGTGCTCGATCTGGTAGTTGAGCTGGCCGAGCGCGATGTCGGTCAGCCGGCCGCCGCGCACGTTGCGCGAGGTGAGCACCTGCTTGCGCAGGAAGTCGAGCTGGGTCTCCCCGGTCAGCGTCGGCATGCCCTTGTGGTTGGGTGCGAACGTACTGCCCAGGTAGACGCCGAAGGCCGCCTGGTGCACCAGGATGAACACCACCGCCTTGCCGGGCGGCAGCACCGTGAACACCAGCCCGGCGTACCACGCGAGGTGCCCCAGCAGCAGCCCGAACTCCCAGCCCTTGTCACGCATGTTCGGCCGGGCCAGTGCCTTGAAGCTGGCCACGTGCAGGTGCAAGGCCTCCAGCGTGAGGAGCGGGAAGAACAGGTACGCCTGGTACTTCGCGATCATCCGGGGTAGCCCTCGGCTGCGTTCGACCTGGCCCGTCGACCAGACGATCACGGCGGGGGAGACGTCGGGGTCGTGCTCCTCGTGGTTGGGGTTGGCGTGGTGGCGGTTGTGCTTGTCGGTCCACCAGCCCCAGCCGAGTCCGATGCAGAGGTTGCCGATGACGCGCCCGGCGATCTCGCTGGGGCGCCTGGTCCTGAACACCTGCCGGTGGCCGAGGTCGTGGGCGAGGAAGCCGAACTGGGCGAAGACCACCGCCAGCAGGACGGCGACCGGGATCTGGAACCAGGAGTCGCCGACCCACGCGAACAGGGCCCAGCCGCCCGCGAACGCGATGCTCAGCACGGCCAGCCGGACGGCGTAGTAGGCCGGTCGGCGTTCGAGCAGGCCGGCCTCGGTGATCCGTCGCGCTAAGCGGGCGAAGTCGCTGCCTCTGATCTCAGTCGTCACGGGACCAACAGTGGCCTATTCTCGGCCGCTGCGGAAGCAGGTCCGCCTCTCCTTAGATCCCGCGCAACGGACCCTTAACAGCAGCATAAGACCGCCCAATACGGATAAAAGGGCGAATAGTGTGGTTTATGTGATTCGTGGCACGTTGTCCGGCTGCTTGGGCGGGTCGGCGGCTTCATGGTGACCGGAACCGCCCGGCATGCCCGGGGGAAAGTGCTCCTGGTCGCCGGGGGAGCGGGCATCAGGCCGATGCGCGGCCTGTTCAGAAGTCTGTCCGGCGCGGTGACACTGATCTATCTGGTGCGTACGGCGGACCAGATGCTGTTCGCCGACGAACTCACCGCCCTCGCCGACCGGCCCGGCCGCCGCCTGCACATCCTGCTCGGCTCCGAGCGCTTCAGCACGGCCGGGCTCCGGCTGCTCGTGCCCGACGCCGCCGAGCACGACGCCTACGTGTGCGGCCCCACCGCCCTGGTCGCCGACGCCACGGCCGCGCTGCACGGCGCCGGCGTGCGCGGCGACCGGATCCAGATCCTCAACCTGTGATCTCCCCGACGTCGGGCGGCGCGGGCTTCTCGTCGGTCCACCCGGACTCCAGCACCACCTCGGTCCGGTAGCCCGCCTCCCCCGAGAAGGAGGAGGACAGCACCATGGAGGTGACGGGGTCGATGATCAAGCGGCCCTGTGCCCCGGCGCCGCTCGCGGACCAGGTGACGGCGGTTCCCGTGCGGCCCTCCGGATCGCGCACCCCCATCTCGACCTGGACGCTCGGCAGCGCCGCCAGCGCGCGGAAGGCGGCCGCGCGGACCTCCGGCATCACCGGCACGCCGTAGAGGAGCCCGCCCAGCGCCGAGGCCGTCACGCCTTCGACCTCGTGCGGCTGGACCGGCCGGTCACCCGACATGACCGACTTCTTCACCCACGCGCGTAGCGCATCAGATTCGGCCGGGAGCCCCTGCAACTCCTCGAAGGTGAGCCGGGCGCCTCCCGCGCGGAACCGTTCCATCCCCCGCACCCTGTTCACCTCGGGTGTTCCCGCCTTCATCGCCCAGACTCCCCAGCGGCGCGGCGAGCCGTCCGCCTTCCACGCGTCCAGGTCGAGCGGCCTGGCGGGCAACTGCGCGAGGCCGATCCACCGCCGGGCCGACCGGTCGATCCAGGTCTCCATGACGGCGGAGGTCTCCACCTGGTAGCGGTCACGGCCCTTGCCGAACCAGTCCGGCTGAATCACGCGGGACTTCAGCGCGACCCGCCAGTACGTGCCCTGCGGCGCCCGCTCCGCCTCGGCGGCGGCTGCCAGCAGCACCGGCCTGCCCATCAGGGTCGGTGTCTCTGCCGGCGCCGACGGCCAAAGCATGGGTGCGACCACGGCTGGCGTCACGGCCGCCATCATGACGGCGATCGCCAGTCCGATCTTCGGTGCGGTCCTGCGCGTGGCCCCTGTCTTCACGCGCGCGAACACCCTGGCCTGGGCGAGCGGGTCCGGCTCCGGGGTGCCGTACAACTCGCGGATCCTGTTCAGCTCGTCAGGTTCGAACATGATCTGCCCCCATCGGGTCGGTGCCGCCGAGGGCGGCGCGAAGCTTGCGGCGGGCACGGCTGAGCCGGGAGCCGACCGTCCCGTAGGAGATGCCGAGCGCCTGCGCGATCTCGTCATGGGTGAGCCCGGCGAGCGCCACGAGCAGCACCACGTCGCGCTCACCCGCATTCAGCGCGGCCACCGCGTGGGCGAGCGCGGGCCGCAGGCTCTGCGCGCTCACCCGCTCGGCGACCCGTTCCTCGGGCCCGGGGTCCGCCGACGGCGGGTCGTGGCGGCGTAACGCGCGCAGCGCCCTGGTCTCGGTACGGCGGTGCTTGCCGACCAGGTTGGTGGCGATGCCGTACAACCAGGTTCTGACCCCCGCCCGGCCGGGGTCGTAGCGGTCGCGTTTGCGATAGGCGGTCAGGAAGGTCTCGGCGGCCACGTCCTCGGCGTGGTCGGGGCCGAGTCGCTGTGCGACGTACCGGTGGATCTCCTGGAAGTGCGCCGCGAAGACGCGGTCGAAGTCGTCCATGGACTCCTCCGGTGGCCGGCCCAGCCGGATGGCTGCCATGTGGTCCCTTTCTCGGGGTGACATGGGATATCACCCGAAGGGACCGCTCGCTTTCCCCAGGCGGTCACTGCCTGTGGAAACAGGGACCCTCCCCCGCAGCGGGTTTCGCTGCTGCGGCGATTCAACAGTCCGACCGGCAGAGTGCTCTACCCCAAGACGAGACCATGGAAAGGCAGAGCTCTTTGGACGAGCGCTTCGAGGAGTTTGTGGCGCAACGGGCGGACGCGCTGCTGCGTTACGGCTACCTCCTCAGCGGCAACCCGCATGACGCGGCCGACCTCACCCAGGAGGCGTTGGTCCGGCTCCACCGCGCCTGGCCGAAGGTGCGGCAGAAACAGGCGCCGGAGGCGTACACCCGGATGATCATGACCAGGCTGCACATCAGAACGTGGCGGCTGCGACGGCGTGAGCGGCTCGACTGGGCACTTCCCGACACGGGACGGCCCGACCGTCCGCCCTCGGACGACGGACTCTGGCCGGCGCTGGCCGGCCTGCCGAAGAAGCAGCGTGCCGTGCTGGTGCTGCGCTACTACGAGGACCTGCCGGACGAGGAGATCGCCGCCATGCTCGGCGTCTCCCGAGGAACCGTGCGCAGTCACGCATCGCTCGGCCTGGCCAAGCTTCGCGTCACCCTGCCCAACCCCACGACGAACGGGAACCTCGCATGAGCGACGAACTGGAATCCCACCTGCGCGCGGAATTCGGGCGTGCCGCCGAGCGCGCCCCCAGGGCGCCGTCGCGCTTCCCCGCCGAGGTGGTCTCGCGTTCGCACCGCCGCAGGACGGCGAGGCGGGCGCTGGTGGCGGGCGTCTGCGTCGCGGTGATCGTCGTCCCGACCGGCCTGATGGCCGCGAGCGGAACGGACGGCGACGTCACCACCGGCACCGTCGCCCCGAGCGGCCCTCTCCAGGACTACACCGGCGACGAGTACCGGATCGGCGAGGTTGTGACGGTCACCAACCCCTCCCAGAAGCGCGACCTCGACCTCTGGTACGCCAGGACCGACAAGGGCACGGTCCTGTGCGCACACAGGCGTGACAGGACGGGTGGCACGACATCGAGCTGCGGCGAGCCTCTCGGTACCGAGAAGGCGACCGAGCAGGGCTCCACGGGGGGCTTCCCCGCCCCGGCCACGGGGCTGGTGCTGTACTTCGGCACCGCACGGGACGGTGTCTCCGGCGTCACCGCTCTCACCGGCGCGGGCAAGGTGCCCGGGACCGTCCACCGGCCCAAGGACGCCCCCCAGGGCATCTGGACGGTCACCGTCCCCTCGGACAAGACGGTGACGGCGTTCGAGTTCGCGGGCCGCGAGGGCGAGCCGAACACGCGAATCGAGCGAGAGCGAACCGTCAGCCCGGAGGCCGTCGCCAAGCCGCAGGGCGCGACCGTGGAAATGCCCGGCAACCTGGTCGTGGGCCTGTACGAGACCCCCGACAGGACCCTGATCTGGAAGCTGAACGGTCAGGCCGTCGGCGGCCTTCACCCGCTCACACCCGGCCGCGCGGTGGTCGAGAACGGCGGACCGGACCAGCCCTTGATCGACATGGGCGGTAGGCCGATGAACGTGATACTGAGCGACCACAAGAAGCACTGGTTCGGCATCACGAGCACCGAGACCGCCCGCGTCGAACTGGTCTTCGGGGATGGCACCACCGTCAAGGCCGGGACCAGGCCGGATCCATGGAAGATCGGCGGCTTCCGCCTGTTCGCGGGGACGCAGCGGCACAGCGAGGACCTGTACGACGACGGTTTCCGGATCATCGGCTATGACGAGAACGGGGCCGAACTCTGGCGCGAGGACAGCGACGAGTAATGAGTCACCGGCGGCTCATTCGCTGGTGAGGCGGTCGAACAGGGCCAGGGCCTCCCGCCGCACTTCTTCGGGGGCGAGGCCGTCGAGAGTGGTCCGCGCGGTGTCGGTGTCGCGGGTGGTGGCCAGTGTGATCGCCACGGAGGAGGCCGCCGCGCGGCTGACCGATCCGGCGGGGGCGCTGTCGGCCAGGGCCTGGGCGCTGGTGGCGAGGTCGAGGTTGTCCTTCAACGTTCTCTCTCCCTGCGGAGACGGACACGGAGGGCCCATTTCATCATCCGATGAGGGGTGACTTCCAGGCCGGGGGTGATGATTGACCAGGTTCATGGTGAATTTTGCGGCCAGGTGGGGAGTCGAACATGTATCGCTGGCACGTCATGGAGCGGATCGCCGAGCGCAGGCTCATAGCCATCGTGCGTGCTCAGAGCGCGCAGGCGGCCGTGGCGGCCGCGCTGCGCGCCGTGGACGCCGGGCTCGACGTGGTCGAGGTCTCGCTGACCACGCCGGGCGCCCTCCAGGCCGTCGAACAGGTCGTCCGGGCCAGGCCCGAGGCCGTGGTGGGGGCGGGGACCGTGCTCGACGAGGCGAGCGCCCGGCTGGCCGCGCTCGCCGGGGCCCGCTTCCTCGTCTCGCCGTCCACGCACCGGGCCGTCCTGTCCACCGGCCACCGGTACGGCCTGGCCGTCCTGCCCGGCGTCGCCACCCCCACCGAGATCGTCGCCGCGCTGGAGGCCGGGGCCGACGCCGTGAAGCTCTTCCCGGCCCGTGCGTCGAGCCCCGCCGTACTGCGGGATGTGTTGCAGGCGCTGCCGCAGGCGCCGGTCGTGCCCACGGGCGGGGTGACGGCGGACAACGCGCCGGAGTGGATCGCCGCAGGGGCCGTGGCCTGCGGCGTCGGCGGCGCCCTCGGCGCGGGCGATCCGGCGGGGCTGCTCGCCGCCGTCCGGGCGGCCCGATGAGACTCGACGGGGAGGTGCTGCTGGTCACCGGTGGGGCGCGCGGGATCGGGGCGGCGGTGGCGCAGGTCGCCGCCCGCGAGGGCGCGGCGGTGGCCGTCCTCGACGTGCTGCCCGCCGCGTACGGGCTGGCCATCGAGGCCGACATCACCTCGGCCGACGCGGTCGGTGCGGCCGTCGCCCGGGTGGAGCGTGAACTCGGCCCGGTCACCGTGCTGGTCAACAACGCGGGCAGGAACGCCTACTTCGACCCGGCCGAGATGAGCGAGGCCGACTGGGACGCGCTGTTCGCCGTGGACCTCAAGGCCGCTTGGCTGATGACCAGGGCCGTCCTGCCCGGCATGAAGGCCGGCGGGCGCGGCTCGATCGTGAACGTCGCCTCGCTGCACGCCCGGCTCACCACGGCGGGCATGTTCCCCTATGCCGCCGCCAAGTCCGGCCTGGTCGGGCTGACCCGCAGCCTCGCCCTCGACCTGGGGCCGTACGGGATCAGGGTGAACGCCGTCAGCCCGGGATGGACCGCCACCCGGCTCGTCGAGGACTACCTGGACGGTCATCCGGATCCGGGGGCGCGGGAGCGTGTCGAGGGTCTGCACCCGATGGGGCGCATCGGGACGCCGCACCAGGTCGCCGAGGTGGTCTGCTTCCTCGCCTCCGACGCGGCCGCCTTCGTCACCGGCGCCGAGTGGGCCGTGGACGGTGGGCTCGGCGCCCGGTTCGCCTAGTAGCCGGTGGTGCCGTCCACCCGCTCGCGGATGAGGTCGGCGTGGCCGCCGTGGCGGGCGTACTCCTGCATCACGTGGAAGCAGACGAGGCGCAGCGAGTGCGTCTGGCCCTTGTAGACGAAGGTGTCGTCGAGCGACGCCTTGGCGACGATCTCCTCCGAGCGCCGCATCCCCTCGACGAGCTGTTCGTACTCCTGCTGGGCGCGGGCCGGGTCCAGGTCGGCGAAGTCGGCCTCGCGTCCCGGGCCCTCGGTGTCCTCACCGGCGAAGTGCAGCCGGAACCACACGCGCTCCACCCCGGCCAGGTGCCTGATCAGGCCGAGCAGCGACAGGGCGGACGGCGGCACGGACCGCTCGGCGAGTTGCTGCCCGGTCAGGCCGGTGCACTTGCGGAGGAAGGTGGTGCGGTGCCAGGTGAGGTAGGCGGTGACCATCTCCCGCTCTGCGGCGAGCAGGTCTGGTGCCGGGCGGTCCACCTCAGGGGCTGTCCATGTCATTCGGGCATCATGCCATCACTCAGTAAAGTGTCCGGATTTTGGTGCATAGTCGCTCTGGGCTTGCGAGTGATTCGCCTGTTACGTTCCAGGAAGCGATGAATCGGGGGATCCATCAGCCTGAGGAGCCCAGCACTATGCGTGTGACACCGCGCAAGGGCCTCGCCGCGCTCGTAGCGGCGATCGCCCTACCCCTCGCCCTGACCCCGCCCGCCCATGCAGCCACCGGACTGGACGACGTCCTGTCCAAGATCTTGGTGAAGCGGGTCAAGGGCACGAACGTCAAGAAGCATCTCGACGCCTTCCAGGCGATCGCGACCGCCAACGGCGGCAACCGGGCCGCCGGGACGGCCGGGTACGACGCCTCCCGCGACTACGTGGCCAAGCAACTGCGCAAGGCCGGATACCGGGTCACCTTCCAGCCCACCGACTTCGTCGAGAAATGGGTGGAGAACAACCCGCCCGCCCTCGACCTGACCGCGCCGGGCAGCAAGACCTGGGTGCCGAACCAGGACTTCTACACCTTCCAGCCGTCCCCGGCCGGCGAGGTCACCGCGCAGGTGCAGGCCGTGGACCTGCGCCTGCCGCCCACCCCGACACCGACTTCCACCAGCGGCTGCGAGGCCGCCGACTTCGCCGGCTTCGTCGCCGGGCGCATCGCGCTCGTCCAGCGCGGCACCTGTTCCTTCGCGACCAAGGTGCGCAACGCCGGACGCGCCGGAGCCGCCGGGCTGATCATCTTCAACGAGGGGCAGCCGGGCCGTACCGAGGCCAACCCGCTCGACATCGGCGAGTGGCGCGGCGGAGCCCCGATGGTCTACGCCGACTTCGCCGTCGGCAACGAACTGGCCGCCGCGGCCGGGGCCACCGTACGGCTGAAGGTGGACAGCACGCTCACCCTCGGCAAGAGCGACAACGTGCTCGCCGAGACCCGCCACGGCGACCCGGACAAGGTCGTCATGGTCGGCTCCCACCTCGACGGCGTGCACGAGGGCGCCGGCATCAACGACAACGGCTCGGGCAGCGCCGCCATCCTGGAGACCGCGCTGCAGATCGCGAAGCTGCCGGTCAAGCACAAGGTGCGCTTCGCCTGGTGGGCCAGCGAGGAGATCGGCCTGCTCGGCTCCGACCAGTACGTCGAACGGCTCAGCGCGGCCGAGCGCGACCGCATCCGTCTCTATCTCAACTTCGACATGATCGGTTCGCCGAACTACGCCATCAAGCTGTACGACGGCGACAACTCCGACCAGACCGGCTCACCGGCCGGCCCGCCCGGATCCGACCAGATCGAGAAGCAGTTCGAACGCTTCTACGACGGCCGCAAGCTCGGCCACGTCGGCACCGACTTCGACGGACGCTCCGACTACGGACCGTTCATCGCGGCCGGGATCCCCGCCGGAGGCATCTTCACCGGGGCCGAAGGCATCAAGACCCCGGCCGAGGCCGCGCTGTTCGGCGGTACGGCGGGTGTCGCCTACGACCCCTGCTACCACGCCGCCTGCGACGACATCTCCAACGTCAACCTGACCGCGCTCGACGTGAACGCCGACGCGATCGCCGACTCGACCGCCCGCTTCGCCGTCAACCTGCGCTCGATCCCGCAGCGCACGGCCACGGCCGACACCTTCGCCGCGAAGGGCGGAACCGAGTAGCGGTGGGTACGGGCGCCCGCGCCGGAACAACGGCCATGCGGCGCGGGCGCCCGTACACCTACGTGGCCAGTTCCGCGTAGACCGCCCGGTGCTCGAATCCGGGCACATCGACGACCTCGACCTGCCTGACCTCCACCCGCGCGTCGGCGACGACGTGGTCGACGGTGACGAACGGCGGCACCCTGCGCCCGCTCGGCCAGGTGGGCACCAGCCCCTTGCCGACCCGGGCGGCCGCGTCGGCGTAGCCGCTCTTGAGCAACTGGCGGAAGGCGCGGTGGTCGAGGCTGGCGCCGAAATCGCCCGCCAGCACCCTGATCGCCTCCGGCGAGGGCGGCGGCAGCACGCCGTGCCAGCCGGACTTCGGGCCGGGCCGTACGGAGAAGACCTCGATCGGGCCGGACGGCGCCTCCAGACGTGCGCCCTGCACGCCGTCGAGCGCACGCAACCGGTACGTCGAGTAGAGGCCCGGCACGGTGTACGGCAGCTGCTGCTCGATGCCCGCCTGCCGCAGCCCCTCCGTGCCGCCAGCCGGCAGTCCGACGGCGGAGAACACGTGCGGGCGGAACCTGCGTACCAGCTCGACGACCACGCGCGGATCCTGCCGACCGGCCACGTTGAGTGTCAGCACGCGCAGCGGCTCGCCCTCGCCCGCGGACTCCGCGAACGTGCGCGGCACCACCACGCCCGCCAGTGTCACGCACGCCACCAGGGCGACCAGGGCGGCGGGGCGGTTGCGGGCGAACAGCAGGGCGGCCACGAGGGCCGCGAGCACCGAGACGTACGGCGTGAGCGCCATCAGCCGGGTGAGTAACGGCCCGGCCTCCAACCCCGTGAGGCGGACGAACGCCACCACCGCCAACAGGAACACGATCGTCCACGACAGCCAGCGCTTGCGTCGGCGACTCTTTGTAGCCGAAGTGGCACTCTGGGGGTCACCTTGGGGGGAGGTCACAAGGTAACCCTACGTGGTCACGCGGTGCGGGCAGGCCGCTGCTTCACCGGTGGTATCTCGTACGAAGCCTGCGCGGGGATGCTCACCTGCGGGGCCGGCGGTTCCGCCCTCGCGGCCAGCCGGAGCCCTGCGGCCACGGCCACGCCGAGCATCGCCACGACCTCGAACAGGCCCAGCCTGACCAGGTCGGCGCCCTCGAAGGCCAGAGTGCCGAGATGATGGACGAGGAAGCCCGTCGTGAACAGCCACGCGATCAGCGCGGCGGCGGGGGCGGCGAGGGCGCGGCGGGCGAACCAGGCGAAGCAGAACACGACCGACGCCATCGCGCCGACCCTCGCCGGAGTGTCGTCGAACGCGACCGCTGTGATGGCACTGGCGAGCACCATCGTGCAGAATCCACCTGCGAGCAGGAAAGCGAGTGGTGTCTTGCTGGTCTCCATATCTCGATTGAAACCCGACAAAGGCTTATTTGCCCCCATTAGCTACACGACCTGTACGGCAAAGCCACAAAGCCTGACACGATCCTGACACCCGCAGAACGGACCCCTTGTACCGATGACCTGGGAACATGCCCCCCTGCCGGAGATCATCGCCCTTTTCCGGCCACTGAAGGCCCTGTGGTGGCTCAGCGGCGGGTACGCCCTCGAACGCGCGGTCGGCCACGCCTACCGCGACCACGGCGACCTCGACCTGTCCGTCCGGCGAGACGACCACCTCGCCGCCCGCGCCCATCTCGCCGGCTGGGACTGCCACGTCGCCGACCCTCCCGGCGAACTGCGGCCCTGGGCCGTGGGCGAGGTGCTGCCCGCGCACGCGCACGACATCTGGGTGCGCGAGCACCCCGGCGGGCCGTGGCGCTTCCAGCTCATGCTGGACGAGATCGAGGGCGATGAGTGGGTCTATCGCCGCGACCCGGCCGTGCGCCGTCCGCTGTCGTCGCTGCTCGTGGCCGACGACGGGTTCCTGCGGCTGTCGCCGGAGGTGCAGTTGCTGTTCAAGTCCGTCGGCATCCGGCCCAAGGACGAGGTGGACTTCGAGCGGGTGGTCCCGATCCTCACCGAGGCGCAGCTCGACTGGCTGGTGTCGGCCCTGCCGTCCGGCCACGTGTGGCGGCAGAGGCTCCTATCTGAATAACTTCCAGGTCCGAAATTCGATCTATGGACCATTTGGCGGCCATGACGCAGAATCGGTCGTGACCGTTAACAAGGAGGACGCCCTATGCGGAAAGCGATGACCGTCGCCCTCGCGGCACTCACCCTCTTGACGACCCAGTTCACGCCCTCGTACGCGCTCTCGCCGCCGGCCGAGCCGTCCCCGTCCCCGCCTTCGGCTGCTGCGGCCACGCTGCCCGGGGGCAAGGACAACTTCGTGGTCTCGCAGGGCAACCTGCGCGACGGCTCCCGCGCCAACTGGGTGCGGCTGGGAACGTACGTCTTCAACGGCAACGGCACCGTGAACGCGTCCATGTACCTGTGGAAGCAGACCGAGCACAAGGCCAGAACCCAGACCAACGTCGAACCGGACACCAGTTGCGCCACGGACTCGCTCACCTCCACGGCGAACGTGCGCAGGTGCAAGGTCCTGACCGCGAACGGGTTCTCCGGCACCGCGCCGGGCGACGCCGCCGGAGGAACGTTCATCCTGGCCGGAGACACCGTCACCATCACCTGGACCACCGGGCGGACCGGGAACGAGACGTGGCAGGTCGTTCCCTCCGCCGACGGCAAGCTCGTCCGGCTCAACTTCCAGACCAGCTCGTTCGCCACCCACGGGTACGCCTACGGCAGCACGGCGACGCTCGCCACCCGCCGCGCCATGTCCACCGTGCAGCAGCACCCCGCCACCCTCAAGCAGGACCTGGCCGGGTGGAACTCCGACAAGGTGACCCAGTCGGCCGGCCAGACCTTCACCCATCAGGTTTTCAAGACCTGCGCCCAGACCACCCACTGCCTGACGTACCTGCAGAAGAACTCGACGTCGGCGTGCAAGGGGAGCAGCGGCTGCCCCAACTACGGCGGCGGGACCCCCGCCAACGTGACCTCCATCCAGTACTACCTCGCCAAGCTGTCCAGCTTCGACCGGCGTGACACGCTGTGGCACTGGTGCACCTGCCTGGCCATGGAGCGGAGCAACGAGAAGTGCTACACGGGGAACTCGCACGTCAAGCCGATGTACCAGATCATCGACGACAGCGGGAACTTCCACGGCTGGGTCGGCGTCGAGGCGTCGTACTACGCGACCGGCGGCGAGGTGAACCGGCCGCGCGACATGATCTCGGTCTTCCGGATCGCCGACTTCCGATGAACCGCTGACCCGAGGTCCGGTGACGGCGGCCCCCCGGCGGCCGTCCCGGACCTCTCGGTCGGCTCAGCCCGGCTGAGGGCTCGCGTAGAGGTCGATGATCTTCTGGGCGGCCTTGTGGATGCTGATCCGGTCGGTGTGGACGCGCAGGTGGAACAGCCGCTCCTCGTCGTGGGAGTCGAGGTCGGCCCGTGTCTGGTCCCAGGCGGCCAGGCAGGAGGAGACGTCGGCGTCGGAACGTTCCAGAGCGCGTTCCTCGGCCACGTCCCGCGACACCCACAGCAGTACGCGCAGCCAGGTGTCGCCGACGTACTCCATGAGCTGGCGCAGTTCGGCGATGGAGTGCAGGTGGACGATCGGGATGCAGCGCATGGACTGCAGCGTCTCGATGGTCTGCTGGTCGATGGCGTAGGCGGCGTCGCCCCGCTGGGAGTCGACGGCCAGCCTGCCCGCGGCGCGGAGTTCGTCGCGCCGTTCTCGGGAGATGAGCTCGTATCCGTTGGTGCGCTCGGCGCTGACCTTCAGCTCGGGGAGCAGGACGAACCGGGGGTAGAGGTAGTGGAGGGTTTCGGTGACGGCGTCCTTGCCGCTGCTGGGGGGACCGTACAGGGCGATGCCTGGCCGGTTGGTGGTGCTCATTGGATCACTTCGCTCTCACGATGGGGGGCGTGTGCTGGGCGCACATGTGAAAACGTGGCAGGGGAAGAGCTCAGCCCCTCGGTGTCGCCGGTTGAGCCCGGTGACTTTGATACCACGACCTCGCGCACGTGGTGATGCTAATGGCGGGTAACGGCTTCTACCGGCGACGTAAAGTGCATTATTGCGGATATAGGTGAAGGATTAAGTCTCCTGTCGGGTTTGTCGGCGCCTTGGGAGGTTTCGCCAATTTCCGTCAGGCAAGATAGAGGCGGTCGAGAAAACCGCCGCGCTCGTCGCGCTTGGCCTGCGCCGTACGCTCGATGGCCGCCCAGTCGTAGCCGTGGTCGGCGGCCAGGGCCCGCAGCACCTCGTACACGTCGGCGATCTCTCCCGCCACCTCGCCGATCGGCGCCTCGCGGAGTTCGCCCGCCTCCTCGAAGAGCTTGGCCGTGAGTGCTTCGCGGTATTCAGTAGCCCCGAGTATGGTGATGACGGGGTTTCCGCCGTTCTGTCGAATGATGTCCGGAATCTTGTCCCGCACCAGCTTCCCCACTCCGCCCTCCGGTTTCCGCTCACGCCATGCTGAATCACCAATGTGGCGATCAGAATGGGTTTGGTCGTTGTGTCGAACTCTGGCCTCAGCATGCCAGCGTCAGGTTCATCGTCGCGTCAAATTGCGACAGTCCGGCACCGACGAGCCGTCCCGTGTGGAACTAGTAGCTCTACCAAGCTGTCAGTGACCTCGGAGGTGACCGTGAACGACCTTCCGCCGTCGGCCTTCATCCGTCAGGCGCCGTCGCCGCCCCGGTCCCGGTGGACGGGGGTGTGGCTGGCGCTCGCGTTCGCCGGGACGCTGGGGTTCGGCTGCGGGGCGGGCTTCTCCCTCGCCCAGCCGTCGCCCCCCGCCCCTCCCGGCCCCAAGTCGCCGCTCACGCCCCCTACGGCGCCTTCGGCCGTCCCCGGCCCCATCAGCGGTCCCGAGTCGCCCATCACCCCGCACGGCCCGGCGGCGCAGGGCGCAGCGCCACACGGTTCGACGTCCCAAGGCCCGGCACCACGTGGTTCGGCGGCCCAGGGACCGGCGCCGCAGGCTCCGGCCGCGCGCCGGGCCGTGCGCAAGCCTGCGAAGGCTCGTCCGGGGAAGGCGGACTCCCGCCTCAGGACGGTCCTCCGGCCCACGCCCGCCCGCACCCGCCGTACCCCGCTGAAGGAGCTCCGCGCCCACCCCCTCCGCAAGATGCGCTTCTTGCCCCGCGGCCTGTGCGATGCGGTCCAAGGACGCGATGCATGGTGGTGCGAGCGTGTCGTGGGCCGCCGATAGGCTCAATCTCGGTAACTGGCGGTAATGGGATGGTCATCTGGCGTACCTTGCTCCCTGTGAGGACATCCGCCCGTGAGAGCGCGAAGACGGCGCCCGCCAGCGAAGAGCCGCCTGTGTCCGGGCAGCCCTTCTCCGCGACCGGAAACCCGGAGCGCGCGTTCGTCCGTGATGCCCTCCTCCGGATCATGATGCTGGGCATCTCCCGGGGCAGAGCGCTCGCCACGTCCGAGGTCTCACCGGCGGCCGTACTCGTGGTGCTGCAGGAGCGCGGCTTCACCGTCACGGAGGCCACCAAGGACCGCATCGTTGAACAGACCGACCCCAAACGCCTGGAGCGGATCCTCCGCCAGGCCGTCACCATCACCTCCATCCAGGAGCTGTTCCACCAGGTGTACTGACCGTGGCCGGGTGCGCATCGACCGAGAGCGCCCCCACCCCGGTTGACTCGACGAGAGGTCGTCGGCTCCGAGGCACGGCACGGGCATGGTGGTCGCGATGCCCGAGGTCTCACCTGCGGCGGTGATCGTGATGCCCGATCGCGGGCCTCCGGCCGAACTCCAACGCCATGAAACGTTGGGGTTCGGACTTGGGGTTCGCTCCGGTCAGCGGAGGGCATGTAGCGATTTGTTGCTCTCTTGCCGAGTGTGGGCTGACCTGACCGACGGGCGGCCGTTGTGGACTTGTTGTGTCATCGAACGGCACCGGCTTTCCGGTGGACGGTACGCGCTCGCCATTCGCAGCATGGCTGTGGCGAAGTCTGGGCCCTCGCGCTTGGGTAGGCCGTCGCTGTTGCGCAGGAGGAACGTTACGCCGAGGGCTGGAGGCGGCACGCGGTGCGGCTGGGGATAGCAAGCGACTCGGGCCTCCTGTCTGGCGGTCAGGTGAATGGCGTGGCGGCGGGCGACCATACGGCCTCCTCATGGGAGGCTTCGGACAGCCGGAACCGCCGGGCGAGATGGTGGGACCTGTGATCCGGGCGATGTGTGCTTGGACGAACCAATGGAAGTTCCTGCCCGGCTGGGTCTCCGGGCAGGGGAGGGTATTCGGGGACGACAGTGCCGGAGTAACGAGGACAACCCCTTGTCGGGTCGTCCACTTGTCCGCATAAGTTGAGCATAGAGCCGAGCGCAAATCGTTCACGCTTACCCGGGAGCAAGACTTAGCTGACCGGGTAAACGTCCTCAAGCTCGTGGAGCCTGCCGGGGAGTGCGAGGTTCATGACCATCAGCGCCACGCCTGAAGGGTCGTGAACAGTGGCGAGAACTGCTAGGACAGGGTCCTGCGTCCTCAACGCCTCAACCTCTTCTTCCGTGGGCGCGCGCGACGTCACGCGCTCGATGACATGATCGAACCTCAGGTGCTTGACCGACTGAAGGTGATGGCGCAGCCCTCGGCGCAGGGGGCGTGGGTCTTCCAGGTCTGTTCCCAGCGCAAGTTCCAGAGAGAACCAGAACGTCTCCACCGCCGACACCAGATCGCCCTGCCGCGCTATCCGACGGCGGAAGACGACAAGAGTTCGTTCCTCGACCCCCAGCAACCGCGCCACATGGCGAGGCGCGAGGGTACGACCCGCATCCAGCACATCGCCGGCATCTTCGGGTTGCTCGGTCGACGCGACACCCGGCCTGACACGGTCAGGCGTGGTCTCCGGCCGCCCTTTCACGAAGGATCCACGCCCATGCTCGCGCTCGATCCACCCTTGCATGGCAAGTGTCTGAAGCGCCCTGACCACGGTGGTACGCCCCACACCGAGTTCGCGGACAAGCTGGGACTCGGACGGCAGCATCTCTCCAGGCGCGTACTCCCCCTGCTCGATGCGCTCTTGGATGGTCGTCATCACCTGGGCGTACTTGGGTGGAGCGAACTGCATGCTCATTTCAACCGCCCGTTCGATCTTCCACTTGTCTGCATAAGCACGCTAGCGATTGAGTGTGTCACTGTCAGCACCGCCGTCTCCTGGAGTCGGCCACGAAAGCGAGCCAGACCGACTCGGCTTGTTCTCGGATGATCCACGCGGTCTCCGCCATGATGGGCGTCGGGCCACGTCTGTCGTGCTTCCGAACGAAGTAGAGCCCTCCGGCCGAACAGAACTCGTACACCACCGGTTGGCACTCGCAGGTGTTCTGCTGAACGCGGATCCGACGTACCCGATAAACGATGGGATACCAGCGAACCTGCGGTGCTTGGATGATATGTACGCCGTAGAAGCCCTCATCCATCGGGTGTTCTCGTTCCGGCCAGCCAGGGCGCCAGGCAGGAATGATCTCTCCTGTCGCGCCAGAAGTGTTCGGGACGCGGCCGCTCATCCGATCACCCGCTCGAATCTCACCGAACCCGCCGAGTCCAGGAAGACGCGGAATACCTCCCGACTGGAATACGGGTCGGCACATCTTCCAAGATCATAGATTTTGTGGAGGATTCGCCCCTCGACCGTGCTGACGGAAGAAGCACATCGCATCACCGCCCGCACCTCGTCCATCGCCGTCGACTGGAACGCGGAGGACCCTCGGGCGACCGGCTTCTCTCCTGAGTCGGAGTGAAGCAGCACCTCCCATTCGAACTGCTCCGCAGGAGCATCGTCCGCTCCCGGGCCGTCGCAGTGCAGGCAGGCTTTGCGGGCGGATTCTCCCGCCCCGAGCGCCGCGGCGGAGACCCGCCCCAAGCGGGTAACGATCTTCCAGCCGCGCCCATCGCACTCTGTGCACCTGATCGGCGTCGTCATGCTGCAAGCATGGGTCGGCTGGAGATTCCCGCCTATCCCACGGATATATTCAACGGGCGGATATAGGATCGATGCTGCTAGTACCACCCGGATCTGGCTACCGGAGGTATGTATGCGCGATAGTACTGTCAATTCAATCAAGATTCCCGCAGCTGTCTGGAATCATGAAGAAAGCCGACAAATTCTTAAATCGCGCAATATTTCTGCCTTGTTCAAGCTCGCAGCCAAGCACGCCGGAGCGAGCCAGGTCCGTATCGGAGTGGCAACCGGCCTCAGCCAACCCCGTGTCAGCGCCATCATGCGCGGTGAGGCCGGGCCCATCACCGATCTGAACCTGTTCGAGCGCATCGCGTCGGGCCTCGGCCTACCGGATCACGCTCGGATGCTACTCGGCCTCGCCCCGCTCGACACCGCGTCACCCACCGGCGACCTCGACGATGCACACGTTGAGCAGCGCGCTGAGCTGGTGTCACACCTGGACGCGGCCGCTGCCATCGACTCAACGCTGATCATGATCCTCGGTACCGAAACGAACAGTCTCCGTCTTCTGGACCGGCGCTTGGGCGGCGCCGCCATCGCAGACAAGATGCGGGCCCAGATCTCCCAGATCGAGCGTGCCCATACCCACGTCGTACGGCCCAACCTACGAGCACCCCTTGCCCACCTGCTGGCCGAAGCCGCGTCACTGGCCGGTTGGCAGGCCATCAACACCCTTGCCCTCAATGACGCCTGGAACCACTACGAGAAGGCCAAGGCCGCCGCGGCCGAAGCCGATGACCCATCCGTCCTCGCCTACGTCTCCGGCGAACAGGCATACGTTCTCGTGGAACTCGGCCGCCCGGCGGAAGCCACCGAACTGCTCCGGCACCTCCGAGCCACCTTCGACAGCCGGGTACCCGCCCGGCTCCGAACCTGGCTCGCGGCCGCAGAAGCCGAGGCGGCCGCCGTTCTGGGCGACGAACTGACGTGCCGACGAGCCCTGGACGCCGCTGTCCGGTCTCTCCCGGACGGGGATGTCGACCAGGATATGGGCTACCTGTCGATCAACGCCCACCACCTCGCCCGGTGGCGGGGCAACTGCCTTGTGCGCTTCGGCGACCCCACGGTGGCCGAGGATCTACGCTCGGCCATCGCCGGTATGGACGGCACCTACAACCGCGCCGAATCCGTGGCTCGCTGCGACCTCGGACACGCCCTCCTCGCCGCCGGTGATCCCGCAGCCGCTCAGCCTCACATCTACCGGGCCCGGCAACTCGCCACCATGACCGGCACCCGCAGGCAACGTCGTCGTATCGACGAACTCGCGCTCGCGGTCAACCGCGCTCTCGGGTTGCCAAGCGCTCCTTAGCCTGCAGCAGCCCGATCAGAGTTCCCGACGTCCAGATGTCACCACGAGCGATCATGTCGGGGATCTCCGACATCGGCACCCACTCGATCTTGTCGGCCTCGACCTCGCCTTCGGGCTTCCCCGCAGCTTCGACGCCTCGTGCCAGGAATAGGACGTGCTCCGCGTCGACCATGCCGGCCATCGGCTGATAGGAGACGAGTCTCTCCAGGTTCAGCGGACGAAACCCCGTTTCCTCCTCCACCTCGCGGGCGGCCGTCACCATGGGGTCCTCACCGGCCTCGACCAAGCCGCCGGGCAGCTCCCAGCCCCACCGGTCGAACACGAACCGATGGCGCCACATCAGCAGGACCCGGTCGCGGTCATCGACCACGACGGCGATGGCGGCGCGGTCCAGGTGCACCACGTGATGCTCGAACCGCTCTCCGCCCGGGATCTCCACGTCGGCCAGGCCGACGCGGATCCACCGGTTGTCGTAGATCAGTCGCTCGCCATGGACGGTCCAGCGCGTCAGCTCAGCGTCGTCAGCCACACCTGCGAAGCTACCGGCGCGCAGCCGCTTCGTACATGAGCCGCTGCTGATCGTTGCCGGATCGGGCCCGCAGGGCGGTAAGTGGAGATGTCTGCTACGCGACGGCTTCGAACAGTCTCTCCGCCTCGCGGATCGACTGCACGAGGGCGCCGGGGTCCGGGCGCAGGCCGGCTGTGATCAGGTCGAGGCCGCGTAGTCCCGTTCGCTGCAGGAGGCGTTTCTCGTTGGTGACCCACTCGCCGCGCGCCGCCAGCCGCGCGTGCGCCGTGTTCATGGCGGCGGTCGCCAGCGCTCCCGCGACCTCGGTGACCGCGCCGTGCCGGGCGTAGGCGGCCTCGGCGTACCTGAGCGTCGCCGTCGCGCGGGCGCGCCACATCGGCGGGGCCGCCTCGCGTAGCGCCTGCGGGTAGCCGGGACGGGGCAGGGTGCCGTGGAGCACCCGGTTGACGGCGAGTTCGGCGACCACCAGGTAGCTGGGGATACCCGCGAGGTGGAACATCAGCGGCTCCCAGCGGAAGCGGCCGAGCTGGGCCTCGGCGAGTTCGTGCTCGACGGCGTCGAGGTCGCGGTAGTGGACGTCGACGCGGTGGCCGTCGATCGTGAACCACGCGCCGCCGTTGAACACGCCGCCGCCCCAGCCGCCGACCTCGGAGACCTCGCCCTGCCAGCCGACGGCACGCAGGTCGGCCGGGTCGAAGCCGCCTCGGTAGTAGACGGCCAGGTCCCAGTCGCTGTCGGGGGCGTGGGTGCCTTGGGCGCGGGAGCCGCCGAGAGCGACGGCGCGCACGCCAGGCAGCGCCGCGAGCCGGTCGACGACGCGGTGGAGGAAGGTCATGGGGGTCCGAATGGAAGTGATCTTACCGCCTGTTGGGGTCGCGGCGGATGTGACGCGGTGTCGCCGACCTGTACGGCCGCGTGGCGGTCGTGATGAATGTCATGACGAACAGGTGTCAGATGCTCCTACCGGCGCCGACAGCGGATATGGCAACTCTGGAAGTAAGGAACGGCATCGTGTGATTTCACCCCTCAGGGAGGCCGTTGTGAACGTGGAGTTCGCCATCCTCGGGCCCTTTGAGGCACGCCGGGACACGGCCCGGCTCGACCTCGGCCCGTTCAAGCGCCGCCTGCTCCTGGCCTCACTGCTCGTCCGGATCAACAACGTGGTCTCGGTCTCCTCGCTCATCGAGGCGGCGTGGGCGGACGCGCCGCCGCGCACCGCGCAGAAGAACCTCCAGGTGTACGTCGCCGCCCTGCGCAAGGAACTGGGCCTGCGGGAGGACCTGCACCACGTCCCTCCGGGCTACCGGCTGCGCCTGGCGGCCCCGCAGCTGGACATGGTCAGCTTCACCGACCTGGTCAAGTCCGGCAGGCGCGCCCTGCGGGCCGGAGACATGCGTACGGCCCGGCGCCTGCTGGGCGACGCGCTGAACCTGTGGCGCGGCGACCCGCTGCCCGACCTGACGCACGTCCCGCTCATCGCCGCCGAGGTGGCCAGGCTGAGGGACCTGCGGCTGACGGCCTTCGAGGACTGGGCGGAGGCGGAGCTGGACCTCGGCCAGCACGCCCGGGTCGTGGACGCCCTGACGGAGTGGGCGAGGGAGCACCCGTTCAGGGAGCGCCTGCGCCGCTGCCAGATGCTGGCGCTGTACCGCTGCGGCAGGCAGACGGAGGCGTTCGCCGAGTTCGAGGGCCTGCGCCAGGCGCTCACCAGGGAACTGGGCCTGCGCCCGAGCCCCGTACTCGAACGCCTCTACCAGGCGATCCTGCGCGGCGACGAGGAACTGGACGCGCCGCGCCCCGAGTACGACACGGTCGCCCACCTGAGCATGCTGCCGAGGGACCTCGCCGTGTTCACCGGACGCGAGCGGCAGGTCGGCGAGATCCTCGACGTCTTCGAGGACGGTAAACAGAACGCCGTCCTGTACGGCCCGGCGGGCGGCGGCAAGACGGCGCTGGCCGTCCATGTGGCGCACCGGCTGGGCGCGGGCTTCCGTGACGGCCGTCTCCTGGTGGACCTCAGGGACGCCTCCGGCGCCGAGCGGAGCACCTCGGACGTCGTCGCGGAGATCCTCCGCCTGACCGGCTACGGCGCCGACCTGCCGGACTCGCCGGAGGAGCGGGTGGCGACCTACCGGGCGTGGCTGGCCGAGCGCCGGGTCCTGCTCGTCCTGGACGACGCGGCCACTCCGGCGCAGGTCCGCAGCCTGATCCCGGGTACGGGCGCCAGCGGCGTCATCGTCACGAGCAGGAGACGCCTGGACGCGGTCGAGTCGGTCCACCATGTGCACGTGGGCGCGCTCGCCCGGCCGGAGGCGCTGGAACTGCTGCGCGGTCTGCTGGGCGAGCGGCGGGTGGGCGAGGACCGGGAAGCCGCCCGCCGATTACTCACGGTGACGGACTGCCTGCCGGTGACGGTCCGGCTGGCGGCCGCCCGGCTGGCCGCCCGCCCGGACCTGGGGCTGGCCGAGTTCGCCGCCCGGCTGGCCGACGACGGGCTGCTGCTGGACGAGCTGACGGTGGGCGACCGCTCGCTGCGCGCGTGCGCGGCCAGCCTCGACCGCGACCTGGACCCGCCCGCCCACCGGGCGCTGCGGCGGCTGGGCGGCCTGTCCGGCGAGCGGTTCACGCTCGGCGAGGCCGCGCCGCTGCTGGGCGCGTGCCCGGGTACGGCGCGGGCGCTGCTCGACGCGCTGGAGGAGGCGCACGTGGTCGAGGTCGAGTCGCGCGCCGACGAGGTGTACCGGATCCCGCGCTGGATCAGGCTCTCGGTCCAGGAGAGCGGGTCAGCGGCGGGGCAGCGGTCCTGAGTCCTCCTCCATCAGGTCGGTCAGCGCCGACAGCAGCCGCCGCGTCTCCTCCCGCCGCCGCGCGTTCGGGTCGTCGCGGACGGCGTGCGCGTAGTTGCGGATCACCCGCAGGGCGACGGACGCCTGGCGGGCGAACATGACGAGCAGTTCCAGCTCGGCGATGGCGGCCCGCGCCTGAGGGTGCGGGTCGAGTACTTCGAGTACGCCGAGGGCCTCGTCGTCGTGCAGCAGCGGCACCGCCATGAGCGACCTGGGCACGTACTCGGTCGCCTCGGCGATGTCCTTGGCGAAGATGTCGCTGCCGGTCAGGTCGTCGACGATCATGGCCTGCCGCGAGGAGAGCACCCAGCCCGCGATCCCCTGCGTCGAGGGGAACCCGCGTCCCACGAGCTGCCCCTGCCCCTGGCCGGAGACCGCGCGGAAGACCAGTTCGTCGCGCTCGGTGTCGTACAGGAAGATCGAGCTGGCCTCGGCACAGTAGATCGCGAGCGCTACGTCGACGATCGACTGCAGCAGAGCGTCGTGGTCGGCCTCGAACTCCGAGTTCATGGCTCTCGCCTCACATTTCTCGCGTACATGTACAGAGCGTTCTTCACCTGGAAGGTGGTGAGGCGCGGACACCCGCTCAGCACGAGTGCGCACAGCCCGGTGACATGCGGGGTTGCGAAACTGTTCCCGGTGCAGCGCCTGCGCCCGCCCCCCGGCCAGGCCACCTCCACGTCGGAGCCGTGGGCGAAGAACTCGACGGGCGGACGGGGGTTGTAGATGAGCAGCGCGGGGTCCTCCTCGGCGTGGCTGCCCACCGAGATCACCGACGAGAACCGCCACGGATAGCTCTCGACGGGCAGGTTGTGCGCCGACGCCACGATCACCGACCGCCGGAAGAAGGCGTCGTCGCTGACCGCCCGCAGTTCGTCGGCGAGCTGTTTGCGGGTGGTGGACAGGCTCAGGTTGATGACGTCGAAGCCCTGCTCGACGGCCCAGCGCAGACCCTCGACGAACACGTTGCCGCGCCCGGCGAAGCCGGGCCCGAGCACCCGGACGCTGTACAGCTCGCACTCGGGTGCGATCTTCCTGATGATCCCGGCGCAGGCGGTGCCGTGCCCGCAGACGTCCTTGGCCTGCGTCTCGCGCACGATCGGCTCGCCGTTCTCGATCTCCACGGCGTACGAGCCCTGGATCGGCCCGACGGAGGGGTGGCCGGGCTCGATGCCGCTGTCGAGCACGCACACGCGCACCCCTCGGCCGGTGGCCCCGGCCAGGTCCGGGGCGTGCGACCACCAGGTGGTGGTGACGCCGAGGTCGTCGGGCCGGTCCTTGAGCCGCCAGGTCAGCGCCAGGTCGAGTGCCGCCATCATCGCTCCTTGCCCGCGCGCAGGGCACCGGCGGCGGCCAGGTCCTCGCGCGCTCCGACGGCGTCGCCGTGCACGGCCCTGACGTGTGCCCGGTCGGCCAGGACGCGGGCCTGCATGAGCGGCGAGTCGGTGGTGGCCGCGAGCGTCCACGCCTCCTCCGCCAGCGGGAGTTCGCCGAGGACGCGGGCAGTCAGGCTCATGAACTCCGCCCGCATCATCGGCTGGGCGCCGTCGGGGTCGGCCATGCCCTCCCTCGCCAGCGCGTACGCCTGGGCGCCCTGTCCCTGCTCGTACAGCACCCGGGCCAGATCCCGCACGGCGGTGACCCGCAGCTGGGCGTCGGCGAGCGCGGTCGCGGCGTCGCGGGCGCGGCGCAGCAGCAGTTCGGCGTCGGCGGCCCGCCCGGCCAGGTGCGCGACCGTCGCGGAGAACATCGGGATGAACGCGGTCGCGTAGGCGTGGCCCAGCTCGGACAGGATCGCCTCGGCGCGGGTCAGCGCCGCCTCCGCCCGGCCGAAGTCGCCGTTCAGCGCGTGCAGCACCGCCAGCGGACACCCCACCACAGCCTGTACGGTCCGCCGCCCCCGCCCGTGGGCGCGCAGCAGTTCCTCGCACCGCGAGACCCCGACGGAGGCGGGTTCGGGCCCCAGCCACAGCGAGACGGCGAGCGCGCCCAGCGCCATGGCCCGCTCCATCTCCGCGTCGGCCAGGATCGCGTGGCCGAGCCCGCGCTCCAGAGCGGTCCTGGCCTGCGCGAACCGGCCGTCGGCCTGCGCCTGCTGGCCGATCCTGACCATGGCACGGGCCAGTCCGAGGTCGTCGCCCGCCGCCTCGAACACCTCGGCCGCCTCCAGCGCGCGGACGCCGGGCAGACCGCCGTCGAGGTAGCTCAGGTACAGGCGGGCGTGGCAGGCCATCCGCTCGTCGCCGAGTTCGAGCGCCCGGCGCAGCAGCGGCACCCCGCCGGCCGCGTCGCCGACGGCGACCCTGGCCTCGCCCAGCCGTTCGACGACCAGCGGGTTGCCGTCGCCGGTGAGGGCGTGGGCGTCCTCCAGCAGGTGCACCGCCCGCGACAGGTCGCCGTGGCGCAGCGCCTGCTCCCCGCCCTTGGCCAGCCGGTCGGCGGCCGTGTCGCGCAGCGGTACGGTCTCCGCGTCCGGCCGGGCGAGTTCGCACCGCAGCCGGTAGGCGAGCGCCAGGTGGGTACCGACGGTCCCCGGCTGGTCGCCGGCGGCGTCGAGGTGGGCGGCCAGCCGTTCGTGCAGGTCGGCGCGGGTGCTCTTGGCGGTCTCCGCGTAGACCACCTGCTGGATGAGGGTGCTGGCGAAGCGGTGGCGGGCGCCGGAGGGCTCGACGAGCTGCTTGCCGGTCAGCCTGGCGAGCGGTTCGCCGACGTCGCCGTCGCACAGCGCCTCCAGTTCGGCCCGGCCGAACTCGCGCCCGATGACGCTGGCGCAGGCGAGGACGTGCCGTTCGCCCGGCCGCAGCGCGTCGACGCGCGCCGACAGCAGGGCGCGCAGCGCGGGCGGCACCTGCTCCGGGTCCATGCCGTCGCCGATGAGCGCGACGAGTTGTTCGAGGTAGAACGGGTTGCCCTCGCAGCGCCGTACCACCTGTTCGAGCACGTCGGCCTGGTGGGCGGTGGTGTCGAGCAGCGTCGAGGACAGGCGGCGGCAGTCGTCGGCGAGCAGCGGGCGCAGCTCCAGGGACGGCGGGGCGGGGGCGCCGTCCGGGCGGGCGGTGCACACGAGCAGCACCGGTACCGCGCTCAGCCGGTCCTCCAGGGTGGCGAGCAGGTCGAGCAGTTCGGGGCTGGCCCAGTGCAGGTCGTCGATGGCGAGCACGACGGGCGCGCCCGCGGCCTCCAGGCAGGTGGCCACCGCCCACACGGTCTCGTCGGGGGCGGCGCCGAGCGTGCCGTTGGCGAACAGGCACCGCAGCACGTCGGTCGCGGGCCCCTGCTGCTCGCCGAGGGCGCCGCGCAGCGCGTCGGCCAGCGCCCGCAACCCGCCCCCCTCCCCGTACGGCGCGCACCGCCCGGTGCCGAACAGCGCGCCGCGCCGGGTGGCGGACTCGGCCCAGAAACGCACCAGCCGGGTCTTGCCGAGACCGGCCTCGCCGACCAGCGTGAGCCGTTTGCAGGTGTGCAGCTCGACCACGGCGGCGAAGACGGTGTCCAGTTCGGTCAGCGCCCGGTCCCGGTTGACGAAGGGCGCGTCGAACCTGCGGTTGATCGCCGGGTCGTCCTCGCGGACGCCGAGCAGCCGCCACGCGCGCACCTGCTCGGCCTTGCCGCGCACCGACACCGCGCCGAGCGGCGCCGTCGTCAGGAGCCGGCCGGTGAGCGCGTGGGCGCCCTCGCCGATGAGGATGCCCCCGGGGGGTGCCTGCGTCTGCAGCCGGGCGGCCACGTTCACGACCTCGCCGGTCACGAGCGCCTGCCCGGCCGAGGCGTCGTCGGCGGTGGCGACCTCGCCCGCCTCGATGCCCATGCGGACGTTCAGCCGGACGTCCACCCGCCCGGCCAGCTCGTCGTTGAGCCGGTCCAGGGCGCCGCGCATCGCGAGCGCCGCCCGCGCGGCGCGCAGCGCGTCGTCCTCGTGCGCGGTCGGCAGCCCGAAGACGCCCATCACGGCGTCGCCGATGAACTTCTCCACCACGCCGCCATGGCTTTCGAGACAGTCGCGCATGGCGGCGTAGTAGCCGAGCATGATGGTGCGCAGCGACTCCGGGTCGAGCCGCTCGCTGAGCGCGGTCGACTCGGTGAGGTCGCAGAACACCACCGCGACCTGCTTGCGGGCGCCGCTCACGCCTCGTTTCTCCAGGCGGCTCCCGCAGGACGGGCAGAAGCGGGCCCCGTCCGGCGCGGTGGCCGCGCATCCCGGGCAGCGCATCAGAACAGCAGCCCGCCGATGATGTGCGCCTCCACCTCGGGGTCCGATTCGAGAAGCTGCTTCTGGATCGAGATGAGCATCGCCACCTCCTCCTGGCTCAGCCCCGCGACGATCGCGCGCTGTTCGTCGCTGATGACCTCCAGGTCCAGCCCTGCTTCGGCCAGTTCGCGCAATGCGTCAAACGGCATGGGTCTCCCTTCCGAGCATGACGAGCTCTGCGAAGCGGGCTTCGCCGTACCGGCGGATGAAGCCCTCCGGTCCCGCGCCCACCTGGGCGCGGACGACCTGTTGTTCCAGAAAGGCGGCGGCGGGGCGGGGGCGCTCGGCGGTCGTGCCGAGCGTGCGGCAGGTGCCGCAGTAGCCGCCGTCCGAGCGGCCCGCCGCCCACTGGGGTCCGCCTGTGCGGATGGCCTGGAGCACGGGGGAGGTCAGGCACCGCGTGCGGACGCTCCGCCAGTCGTCGGTCGCGACGTGGCCGAGCCGCAGGTGGCCGGGGACCGGGCGATGGTCGATGACGTCCTGGTTGCAGCAGGCGGTGACGGTCCCGTCGGGTGACACGGCGGGCCAGGCGGCCATCGTGCACGGCCGGTGCCCGTCGGCGGGGGCCCGCTCTTCGGCGGGTGCCCACGCCTGCGCGCGCCCGGCCGCGCGCACGCGGCCGACCAGCATCGGGACCCGGTCGGCGAACTCCCGCCTGACCGTGTCGATCGTCCGCGCGAGGTACGGGTCGTCCGGCCCCGCGCCGGTCACGTGGAAGCTGACCGCCGTCCCGCGTCCGGCGAGCGCGTGCACGAGCCGGAACACCTTCGCCTGCGGGACCTCCCGCTGGTGGTGGACGTCCAGGCTGACCGACACGTGGGCGACCCCGGCCAGCGCGGCGGGGACCCTCGGCGCGAAGAATCCGCCGGTCAGGACCATCGTCGGGGCGGTGGCCGCGATGTCGGCGACCAGCCGGGGGCGCAGCATGGGC
The DNA here is from genome assembly GCF_039525605.1 of Nonomuraea longicatena. Taxonomy (NCBI): domain Bacteria; kingdom Bacillati; phylum Actinomycetota; class Actinomycetes; order Streptosporangiales; family Streptosporangiaceae; genus Nonomuraea; species Nonomuraea longicatena. Next base: position 147,220 of record NZ_BAAAHQ010000040.1, read on the forward strand.
TCGCCGCCGGTCAACATGATCACTTCGGGGCGGTCCTCGCGCTCGATCGTGCGGGCGAAGCGGGCGAACCACTCCGCCGGGTGCTCCTCGCTGGTGAGCAGCGAGTTCGTCGAGCAGTGGGCGCAGGTCAGCGGGCAGCGGCGGGTGAGCGCCATCAGCAGTCCCGCCGCCGGGACCGGTCGCAGCGCGAGGATGTCGGCCAGGTGCACGTCCCCTCCTACCGCCGGTCCGCGGGCACGGGCGAGGAGCACTGGGCGAGCACGATCCGCGCGGCCTGCGCGGCGCCGCCCGACGCCCGCAGCCGGGCGCCGAGCCTGCGCGCCCGGTGGGCGAGCAACTGGTCGGCGTGCGCGAGGGCGAGCGACCGCCCGGCCTGCTCAGGGCGGTCCGGCAGCGGTACGGCGACCCCGGCCCGGCGGCACGCCGCCGCGAGCACCGGCTGTTCCGACCCGTTCGGCGCCACCACCAGCGGCACGCCGTGCCGCAGCGCGGCGAGCACCGGGGCGGAGGTGGCGTTGGTGAGCACCAGACTCGCCGTCGCGACCAGCGGATCCATCCACGGCTCCCGCACCACGAGCACGTCGGCGCCGGGCGCCGGGTCGGCGCCGCCGGAGCGCCCCACCTCCACCACGGCTTGGAGCGGGCCGTCCGTGAAGGCCGCGTTGAGCCTCGGCCACAGGCTGTTGCCGCCGAACCTCCGCCCGAGATGCACGTAGACGACAGGCTTGCCGACCTCCCGCGTCCGCCGCCCGACCTGCGCGACGGCGCCGGAAGCGGGCGGTGGCTCCCACGCGCACGGCCCCACGTGCACGACCTCGCCGGGCAGCTCCGCACCGCGCGGTTCCAGGTCCGGATGCCCCCTGAGCAGGAAGGCCGCACCCAGCAGCGGCCGCTCGGGATACCGGTCGCGGCGTGGCGCCAGCCCCGCCCTGGAGCGGATCTCGTCGTAGAAGCCGCGCACCTCGCGCAGCCGCCACTCCCGCTCCTCACGCTCGCCCCCACCGCCCCGGTACGGCCACAGCCAGGCCGCCAGCCCCAGCACCACGGCGGGCAGGTCCAGCCGCTCGGCCGCCAGCAGCGCCCCGTGGCACAGGACCGAGGTCACCAGCACGTCCGCGCCGATGTCGCGGGCCGCGCCCATGACGGCCGCGTGCTGGGCGGCGCCCTCGTTCACCCAGTGCCAGGAGCCGACGGACAGGACGCCCGCCGGGCCGTACCCCTCGACGTTGAGCGCGAGCAGGCCCGCACGCGCCACCGCGCCCACCGCCGAGGGGCCGCACAGCACGGCGACCAGGTGGCCGCGCGCCCGCAGCTCCCGCCCGATCGCCAGAGTCGAGTACAGGTAGCCCGGATTGCTCAGCGGGCACAGGAGCACGCGCATCGATCCCCCTCCGGGCACAGGCCGAGCCACCGGCCGCAGAACGCGAGGACGTCGGCCCGCAGGCCGGCCAGCCGGGAGGCGGCCCGGCCGCCGTGCCCGACATGGCGCTCGACCCGCAGCACCACGGGTCCGCCCGCCGAGGCGTGCTGCAGCGCCGCCGTGAACTTGCGGGCGTGCGCCGGGTCGACGCGGGTATCGCCGTCGAAGGCCCCCATCAGGACCGGCGGGAAGGCGAGCCCTTCACGGACGTGGTGGTACGGCGAGTAGGCCAGCAGCGCCGCGAAGTCGTCCGGGTCGGCCACCGTGCCGAACTCCGGGCGCCAGCTCGGCCCCATGCCGCCGAGCTCGTAGCGGACCATGTCGGTGAGCGGCGCCAGGCACACGGCCGCCGCGTACTTGCCCGGCTGCTGCGTCACCGCCGCCGCGACCAGGAGCCCGCCGTTGGAGTTGCCGACGACGCCGAGCCGGTCGTGCGCGGTCCAGCCCTGCCCGACCAGGAGGTCGGTGACCGCGTCGAAGTCGTCGAAGACCCGCTGCTTGCCGTGTCCGGTCCCGGCGCGGTGCCAGGCCGCGCCCTCCTCTCCGCCGCCGCGCAGGCAGGAGATCGCGTAGACGCCGCCCGCCCTGACCCAGGCGAGCACGTCCGGGTTGTAGGCCGGGCTCATGGGCGCGCCGAACCCGCCGTAACCGGTGAGGATCGTCGGCCGTGGCCGGTCCGGCCGCCCGGCCGGCGAGACGACGAAGACGCGGACCGGGGTGCCGTCCGCCGAGGTGGCCCGCTCCACGGTGACGCGGACCCCGTCCTCCGGGGCCGGGCTCGCCGACCAGGTACGCAGCCGCTCCTCCAAGGCGTCGTAGTGCAGGACCGCCTTCGGCGTGGCGTGGTCGGTGTAGGTGAACCAGACCTCGTGGCCGGGCGCGGGCGCCCTCTGTATCGCGCCGATGCTGCCGTTGCCCGGCAGCTTCAGCCGTCCCAGCTCGCGGCCGTCGCGCAGGTCGTGGACCGTGATCTCGGCGACCGCGTGCCGCGACCACGCCACCAGCGCGACCGGGTGCGGCAGCCGCTCGCCGGTCAGCGGCACGAAGTCGGTCAGCACCGCGTCCGCACGCTCCGGGATCAGCGTCCGCCGTTCCCGCAGGTCGCCGGGACTGGTCACGACGATCCGGCCACGCGGCGCGGACACGGTCGTCCGCAGCCACATCGGGCCGCCGCCAGGGGTGTCCGGCGCGATCCTGGTGTGGGTGCGCCCGGCCGCGCCCACCTGGACGGGCCGCAGCTCCGGGCGGGCCGGGTCGCCCCGCCCGAGGTCGGCCAGCCACAGGTCGTTGTGCGGCGAGGTGCCCGCCGCCGCCGAGACCGTGAGCCAGCGGCCGTCCGGGGTGACGGCCACCGTGTAGAACTGCGCGGCGGGCCTGCCCTCGCCGAACACCATCACGTCCTGCTCCGGATCGGTGCCGAGCCGGTGCAGGTAGACCCGCCGGTGGTACAGGTCCGCGCCGGGACGCCGCCGCACGTAGTAGAAGGCGCCGCCGCCGGGCAGCCAGGCGACGGGGGTACGGCGCACCCGGTCGATCGGGCCGTCCACGAGCGCGCCCGTGGCCACCTCCCGCACGGCCAGCACGCAGTCCTCCGTGCCCCGCGCCGAGAGCTGGTAGGAGATCAGCTCACCCTCCGCCGACGGGCTCCACGCCTCCAGTACGGTGTCGCCCGACGGGTCGACGGCGAGGGGATCGATCAGGACCCGGTCGGTGCCGTGATCCCTGACATGGTCTCTGACGTACAGGACGGCGTGCTCGGAGCCGCGCGTCACCCGGGTGAAGAAGGCGCGCTCGCCGCGCACCGACGGCACCGAGGTGGTCTCGGCGGGCGCGAGCCCGGCCAGCAGGTCCGCCCACCGCTCGCGGTGCGGCCACCGCTCCCGGTGCGCCAGGTACAGCTCGTCCTGCCCGGACTGCCAGTCGCGGGTGCGGGGGTCGTCGGCCGCTTCGAGCCATCGGTAGGGGTCCGGTACGGGGGTCCCGTGCAACACGTCGCGCCGGTCGGACCTGGGGGCGTCTGGATACCGCACGCCACCTCCTAGAGGCGTCCCATGGCCACGAGGTCGTCCAGCAGGGCCGCGTCCACGCTGTCGTGGAAACGCTGCCAGGCGTCCGCGTCGGCGAAGTTCAGGAAGTCCTCCTCGCAGGTCGTCCAGCGGGGCTCGGTGACCTCCTCCGGCTGGTAGCCGTCGAAGACGGAGCCGACCGTCCAGTCGGCCTTCCCCGCGGTCTCCCAGCAGCTCGACAGGCTGCCGTCGGCGCTGACGACCGCGCCGTACCTGCCGCCGGGGAACGAGCAGGCCGGGCAGGGGACGATCTCACGCGGACGGCCCACGCCGAACCCGCAGGCGAGCGCGCGCCGGTTCCAGTCGATGAAGCGCTGTTGCAGCCGTTCGGAGGCGGCGACGTCGTTGCGGTAGCCGATGCCGACGTCTCCCACGATCTTGAAGTAGATGCCGCAGCGGGTCGTCTTCAGCCGCTCGGCCAGGCGTTCGACGAGCCGGTCGATGCCGCCGAGGTTCTCCGCCGTCACGTTCACCCGCAGCGAGAAGGCGATCTTCGTCTCCTCCTGGACCTCGCGGATGTTGCGCACGATCGTGTCGAAGGTGCCGCCCCCGGTGCGTTTCACGCGCAGCGCGTCGTGCTCGGGCTCGTCGCCGTCGAAGGTGATCTGGATGCCGCGCAGGCCGAGGTCGTACATCCGCTTGAGCGGCACGGTCGTCAGCAGCGTGCCGTTCGAGACCATGTCGGCGTAGCGCAGCCCGAGGGGCGCGGCCGCCTCCAGGAGTTCCAGGCAGCCCCTGGGATTCAGCAGCGGCTCACCGCCGAACAATGTGACGCACAGTTCTTCAAGGCCGGCCGCCGCCATACGCTCACGAGTGAATTCGATAATTCGCTTGATGGTCGCCGAATTGAGCCGGGTGTATGCGATGCGCGGCGGCGCGGTGCCGCCCGGCTCGTCCTGGCCCAGATTCTGGAAACAATAGGAGCAGCCGAGATTGCAGTGCGTCGTGGTCAGCACCGTCAGGCTGTAGTTCTTGCGCCTCGGCTGCCGCAGCATCCCCTGCTCGCCCAGCCAGCCGATCGTGTCCTCCGTCGGCGCGCCGTCGCTGCCGAGGTGCCACGAATAGAGTTTGGCGACCCCGCCGGGGCCGAGAAACCACCAGTTGCGCTCGCCGCGAAGCACACGAGGGCGAAGTTCCTCGTCGCGGTGGCGTCCTTCGAACATCCGGGGCACCTCCTGGGCGTTGCGATGTGGTCAGCGGCGCCTTCCGCGGCCAGGCGAGGAACCGCGGAAGGCGCCGTGAACATGGGATGGCGCGTCAGCTCTCGACGGGGTTGTCCGAGCCGAAGTGGCCGCAGGAGAAACCGGCCAGGCACGGGGTGTCCTCGCTGCCCTCCTCCGAGTGGGCCACGACCTCGGGCCGCATGGCGGCCTTGATCCGGGTGTCGAGCGAGCTAAGGAACGCGACCTCGCTCTCGTTCAGTTCGCTGAGGACGCCGATGGCGGCCGGCGAGGTTTTCCCGGTGACGATGCCCGCTGCGCGGAGCGCGTCGAGTGCGTTGAAACTCATGCTGCCCTCTGCCTTTCGACCGTGACTGGAAAACGTAATTCAATGGTCTGCGCGCGGTCGCCGGGCGACAACCCTACGATCGTATGGTGAATTCATTTGGCTGCTCTGATCCTGGAGTTCAGTGAATCGAGGAATCTGATTTCTTCTTCTCTCAGCGGGCCGAGGCGCGCGAGTTTCTCCGGGTCCGGATCGCCGGAGAAGACGCCGAGTTCGCAAAGGCGCCGGATGGACTCAAACGGGTCCGGTTCCTCCTCCGGGCCGCGCAGGGCGCGCAGTGCCGTACTGGTGGAGGCGAGTGCGGTGATCACCAGCAGTGCGCCGCCGATGACCACCAGGGCGGGGCCGCCGCCGAGCGCGCCCGCCAGGGCGCCGCCGATCACCGGGCCGAGCGGTGACAGACCCTGGAAGGTGACGGTCACCACCGACATCATCCGCCCCATCATGTCGCTCGGGACCAGGTGGCCGATGAGCGCCATCAGCGCCACGTTCAGCGCGGGGGAGGCCAGGCACGACACGACGATGGGCACCATCGGCCACGGCATGGGCAGGGGCAGCGGGATCAGGCAGTAGGAGCCGCCCATCAGCACGCAGACCAGCAGCAGCAGCTTGCCGGGCGGCAGCAGCCCGCTCAGCCGGGTCGCGAGCAGCGATCCGGCCAGCCCGCCTATTCCGGCCCCCGCCATGACGACGCCGGTGTGCAGCGAGGCCCCGCCGCGCTCGCCGACGAGTACGATCACCGGGATCCAGATGGCGTTCACCAGCGGGTTCATGAACAGCGCGACCACGATGGCGGCCCGCAGCCCGCGCTGCCCGACCAGCCAGCGGAACGCCTCGGCGAACGCGCTCCGCATGTTCGCGGCCTGCGGCTTCCTGGCCGCGCCCGCCGGTCTGCGCGGCACCCGCGCCGCGAGGTAGCAGGCCGTGGACAGCACCAGCGCCAGCGCCTGGAAGGCGAACGGCACCGCCCGGCCGACCGCGTAGAGCAGCCCGCCCAGCGGCGGACCGGCGAGCTGCGTCGCGTACGAACGCGCCTGGTTCTGCGCGTACGCCGCCGAGAGCTGCGACTTGGGGACCAGCGACTGGAGCGCGGCCGCGTGCGCGGGCCCCTTGAACGCTCCCGCGCCGCCGCTGACCACCGACACCAGCACCACGTTCCACGCCGAGACCGCGTCGGACCACACCAGCAGCGCGAACGAGCCCCAGGCCGCCGCCAGCGCGAGTTCGGCCCCGATGAGGATCCGCCTGCGGTCCATCCGGTCCACCCACACCCCGGCGGGGGCGCTGACGACGAGCGCGGACACCATCGAGATCGTGGTCGCGATCCCGGCCAGCGCGGGCGAGCCGGTGGCGGCCAGCACCAGCAGCGGCAGCGCCAGCCCGATCGTCGAACTGCCCAGGTACGACAGCCCGGCTCCGGCCCACATGAGCTGGAAGCGCCAGTTCCGCCGCAGTTCGCTACTCATGGCGGACCAGCGCCGAGTGGGCGTGCGGAGGCCAGACCCCCGTCTCCAGCAGTCCGTGCGCGTAGGCGTAGGCGACCAGCTCGGTCCGGTTCTTGCACCCGAATCGGGCGAACAGTTTGCAGCAGTGCTCGGCCGCGGTCGGTTTGCTGACGTACAGGTGCCTGGCGATGCGCTCGGTGGAGAAACCCGCCGCGAGCAGGGTCAGGATGTCGAGGTCGCGGTCCGAAACGGTGATGCTGGGTGCCATCCGTCCCCGTCCAGTGGTTCAACGATGGGTGTGATGCCGCCGATTCTGCGGCGGTTCGCCCGGGATCCGGTATCGCACCGGTATGGTGTCGGCTGCCCCGGACAGGCAGTGGAACAACTCGGTGCTCTTGCGCACGCTGTGAAGTGCGCTGACGCGCAGGGCCTGCCCGGTTTCCGCGTCCAGGGGGAGCCGGTCGAGCAGGGTGTCGACGGCCGCGCGGTGGTCGATGTCGGCCTCGGCGTGCACCCGCAGGGTGCGGAAGGCGGGCGCAGGGTAGCCGGTGCGCCGTTCGAGGTGCTCGATGAGCGCGGCGGTCGGCGGGAAGCCCTCCATGACCGCGATGTAGCCGAGCAGGCTCACCGGGTGGTGGTGCAGCACCCAGTAGTACTGGGCGCCCACCAGTTCGGCGACCAGGGTCGGCGGCGTGGCGGCGACCGGTTCGCCGATCGCGGCGAGGTCCTCCGCCAGCCACTCGTCGTGGCCCGTCTCCTCGTGGGCGTGCGCGTCGAAGTAGTGCGCGAGCCGGCCGCCGCTGCGGTCGCGGGCGGCGAGCAGCAGCGGCACGGTGGCCTTGATGACGGCGTGCATCACCCGCAGGTACTCCGGATAGCGCTGCCTGAGGTCGTCGGCCTGCCACAGCCGGGCGCTGGCGGCGTGCAGCGCGGGCGCGGCCATGGAGAGCGTCGCCCGCAGCGTCTCACTCGCCGTCGTCATGAAACATCCCCCTCGTTCTGCGCGAACGGCACGTCCCGCGTGGGCGGCACGTGCCGTGTGGACTGCGCGTCTTGCCTGGACGGCGCGTCCGACGTGCGCTGCGCGTCCGGCGTGCGCTGCGCGTCCGGCGTGGGCTCAGCGTCTTGCCTGGACGGCGCGTCCGGCGTGGGCTGCGTGTCCGGCGCGTGCTCCGTGAACAGGGCCAGTGCGGCGACCGACGCGCCGGGGTCCGTGCCCAGGCGCCGGGTCACGCGCCAGCAGAGCTGGCAGATGTGCTCGAAGCGCCGGTCCTGCAGGCCCACCAGCGGGGCCAGCGGGCCCGGCCCGTGGCTGCTGATGAACCGCAGCATCGGATCGGCCTCGAAGGAGTCGAGGCTCTGCGCCAACTCGGCCGCGTCGCGGGCCTGCCGCCGCAGCGCGGGCGGGCCGCCGCCGGTGATGACGGTCTCGTTGCAGCAGGCGGACACCCGTCCGTCGTAACGGACCACGGGCGCGTCCGAGACGGTGCAGGGCCCGAAGCCGGGCGCGTCACGGACGGGCGCCGACGTGCGCAGCGACCGCGCCCGGCCCACGGTCAGCAGCCCGGTCACGTGGATCTCGGCATGGTCGCGCCACGCGGCGCCGAGGGCGCGGGTGAGCAGCGCCGCCGCGTCCCGGTCGGTGCCGATCGCCTGGAGCACCAGCCAGCAGCCCGCCTCCCTGACCGCCCTGATCGCCGGTACGACCCGGTCGTCGGTCAGCCGCGCCGCGTGGAAGGTGTCGGTCCCCAGGACGACGCAGCTCGATCGGTCGAGCACCCGGCGCGCCCACGGCGCGGGCTCGCCCCAGAAGCCGCTCGTGTACAGCACCACCGACTTGCCCGCCGCGACGAGCGCGTCGGTGGCGAACACGAGCCCGCGCCGCTCGGTGAACGGCTCGCCGCCGGAGATCCCGACGATCTCGAAGCTCTCCACACCGCACAGCACGGAGACGACCTGCTCGAACAGCGGCCAGTCGGTGATGCGGGCGCCGTCGGGGCGCGCGTTCACCGAACAGTGGGCGCAGCCGACCGGACACCGGTCCGTGAGGTAGAGCAGCGCCGAAGCCCACCTCCGCCGCCTGGCGGCCTCGATGCGCGCGTAAGTGAGCATGCCGCATGATGTGCCACGCCGCTTGGGTAGGGGTTCGTGGCCGGTATGGAATCGCTTGCCCGTTGCTTTGCCCCCGGCCGGTTGCGATGCTCGCAGTGTGCCCCAGAAGAGCGCGCCCCTGGAGGTACGGCTCAGCCGCGCGGCCGTCGCGGCCTTCGCCGTCTTCCTGATGGGCAGTACGTTCGCGCACTACCTCGCAGACGGCGCCGCCCACCGGCTCCTCGCCCTGGTCCTCGCGGCGGCGGTCGTCGTCCTCTACGTCGTGACCGCGTGCACCACGCCGGGCAGGCGGCGGCGGCGCTGGTCGCTCGGGGCGATGGCGTTCCTGGTCTACGCGCCCCTGCCGCTGCTGGGCGAGTGGTGGGCGGCGCCGGGGGTCTTCCTCGCCTCGGCGGTGCTGGCGCTGCTCGCCGCGCCGCACTCGCTGCTGGTGTTCGTGGCGGTGATCCTCGCGGAGGCGGTCAAGGCGGTCCTGCTCGGGGACGTGTTCAGGGAGGTCCTGTCGTGGACGCTGACCGCCACGGCGGCGGCCGTACTGCTGGCCGGTCTGACGCATTTCGCGGAGACGGCGCGGCTGCTGTACGAGACGCGCGCCGATCTGGCCGAGGCGATGGTCGCCGCGCAGCGGGCGAGGGCGACGCGCGAACTGGAGGTCATTCTGGGCCGCCGCCTGGACGTCATCGCCGCCCAGGGCCACAAGGTGCTCGCGGGCACGGACGTCGAGAACGATCTGGGGCGCATGCTCGACATGGCCCGTGAGGCGCAGCGCGAGGTACGCGGATTCGCCCACCGCGAGCAGTCAAAAGAGTCAATAGCCGAGAAATGATAAATATCACGAAATGTCGGTGATAGTTGTTTCTGGTGTGTGTGACCGATCGCGGGGAATCTGGTGTCAACTTTGGCCGCAGGAGGACTCTGATGACGGTGGACTGGGACCTCTCCCAGCGCAGACGGTTCGGCGAACTGACCGCCCGCTCCTGGTTCGACGCCGATCTCCGGCTCCGCTACGAGCGCGAACCCGCCTCGGTCCTGACCGAGTACGGCATCCCCTTCCACGAAGGGCTGGGCTTCCCTTCCCTGCCGCCCCAGCCGTCCACCGAACTCGTCATCGAGAGCTTCGACGGTAAGTCGATCCCCCCGCCCCCGCCGCCCTGCATGATCAACTTCTGCTTCTGTTTCGTGGAGACGGAGACCCACGCCTCTCACGCGGAGACCCGCCCCACTCACAAGGAGACGGAGACCCGCCCATAGACCTCCGGCCGAGCTTCCGCCGCCACTACCGGGTGGAGGTCGTCGCGGGCGAGGGGGTCTTCCTCGTCTCCGAGCACGGGCTGCACATCCTCACCGGACGCTCGGCCGAGGCGGTGGCGGGCCTGCTCGACGGCGAGCACACCGTCCCCGACATCCTCGCCTCGGTGGACCTGCCGCCCGAGGAGGTCTACTACCTGCTCCACCGGCTCAAGGAATCCTGCCTGCTGGTGGAGACCGGCGACGGCCTCGACCGGAGCACCGCCGCCTACTGGGACCTGGCCGGACCGCAGGCCGAGACCGCCGTCGCGGGCATCGCAAGCGGCCGTGTCCACGTTCGCGCACTCGGCCGGACGACGGCGGCCGACCTGTCAGACCTGCTCACCGCCGAAGGCATCGACGTCGTCACCGACCCACCCGCCTCGGGTGAGGGCGGCGGCCCGGCTGTCGGCCGCCTCGACGTCGTCCTCACCGACGACTATCTGCGGCCGGAGCTGGCCGAGATCAACCTCCGCCACCTGGCGGAGGGCCGTCCGTGGCTGCTCGCCCGCCCGGTCGGCCCCGTCCTCTGGCTCGGACCCTTCTTCGGTACGGGCCCCTGCTGGCGCTGCCTCGCCCACCGCCTCGAAGGGCACCGGCAGCCGCTCGCCTACCTCGAAGGCCGGGCGGGCGGGCCGCTGGCCGTACCGCTCGCGGAGCTGCCGCTGACCCGCGAGACCGGCGTGCGGCTGGTGGCGGCCGAGGTGCTCAAATGGCTCGCCGGGGTGCGCGACCGGCCCCACGTGACCACCTTCGACACCCAGCGGCTGGAGACCGTCCGCCACGAACTCCGCCGCAGACCCCAGTGCCCGGCCTGCGGCGATGTCCGGCTGATGGCCGAGGCCGCCCGCCGCCCCGTCGAGCCCGTGTCGCGCGCCAAGACCTCCACCGCGGACGGCGGCCACCGCGCGGGCCGTCCGGAAGACGTCGCCGAGCGCTACGGCCACCTGGTCAGCCCGATCACCGGCGTCGTCAGGGAACTCGTCAGGGCGGACGCGGGGACGTCCTTCGCCAGGACGTACGTGGCGGGCCACAACGTCGCGAGGCGGGCCCGCGACCTCGGCGTCGTCCGCAAGGGGCTGCGCAGCCAGAGCGCGGGCAAGGGCATGACCGACGCGCAGGCGCGGGTCAGCGCCATGTGCGAGGCGATCGAACGCTACTCCGGGGTCTTCCAGGGCGACGAGGCCAGGCATGCCGCCAGCCTCGCAGACCTGGGCGCCGACGCCGTCCACCCCAACGCGTGCGCGCTCTACAGCGACCGGCAGTACCGCACCAGGCACACCGCGCGCGACCACGTCCCCGAACCCCTCGACCCGGACGCCGTCATCGACTGGACGCCTGTGTGGTCGCTGACCGAGCGGCGGCACAAGTACCTGCCCACCGGCTACCTGTACTACGCCTACGACGCCGGGCCGATGCGCGCCTGGGCCGACTCCAACGGCAACGCGGCCGGAGCGTCCCTGGAGGACGCCATCGTGCAGGGCTTCCTGGAACTCGTCGAACGGGACGCGGTGGCCCTGTGGTGGTACAACCGGGTGCGCCGCCCCGCCTTCGACCTCGACGCCCTCGCCGACCGCTGGATCGACGAGTTCCAGGAGGTCTACGCGGGGATGGGGCGCGGCCTGCACGTGCTCGACCTCACCGCCGACCTCGGTGTCCCCGTCGCCGCCGCGATCAGCTACCGGGCCGAGGGGCTGCTCATGGCCTTCGGCGCCCACTTCGACGTACGGCTGGCCGTCCAGCGCGCCCTGGCCGAGCTGAACCAGTTCCTGCCCGCGCTCGCCGACCCCGCCCACCTGGTCCCCGACGGCTGGTGGAAGGACGCGCGCCTGGAGGAGCACCCCCACCTGGTCCCCGTGGGCGAGCCGGTGGCCCCGTCGGCCTACGACCGGCCCTTCACCGCCGACCTCCTCGACGACATCGTCCACGCCCGCGAACTGGTCGAGGCGCGCGGCATGGAACTCCTGGTGCTCGACCAGACCCGGCCCGACCTCGGGATGCCGGTCGTCAAGGTCATCGTGCCCGGGATGCGGCACTTCTGGCGCCGCCTCGCGCCAGGGCGCCTCTACGACGTACCGGTGGCGCTGGGATGGCTGGCCGAACCCACCCCGGAGGAGGAGATGAACCCCGTGACGATGTTCTTATGAGGGTCCGTGCTCCTGCCCGGTGTTCTTCCAGGAGGCCCGGTCGGCGCCCACTCGGCTGGCGCTTGTGAGGGTCGGGCTGCGCGCCGACGCCGTCGTGCGCACGGACGCGGGCGTCCTCACCGTCGCCAACCCCTTCGGGCTCGCCACGGCGCGCGGCCTGCCCCCGCGCGTCGCCGCCGTGCTCCGCCGCCTGCCCGGCACCCTCACCGGGATGGACGACCTGGTCGCCGGGCTCCTCGCCGACGGCGGCACCGACCAGGAGGTGGCGCTGCTGCTCCTCACCCTCGACCGGTTCAACCCGATCCTCGTGCACGAGATCGGCCCGCTCCGCTTCGTCCCGATCGCCCGCGACGCCGTACTCCACCCGCCCGTCCTTCCCGCAGACCGGCCGGTACGGTTGTCCAGGTTCGCCCTGGTTCGCAGGACGGGGGAGGAACTGGTCCTGGAGTCCCCGCTGTCGCGGCACCGGGTCACCCTCACCGGCGACGCGCTGCCGCTGCTCGGCCGCGACGCCACCGCCGAGGAGGCGGCCCACCTCGTCGCGGCCGGGTTCACCGAGGAGGCGGACTCCGCCGTACCGACGTGGGACTTCCACGACCTGTACTTCCACAGCAGGAGCCGCGCGGGCAGGCACGACGCGCCCTTCGGCGCGACCTTCTCCGGGGACCTGCCGCCGGAACCCGCGCTCAAACCCGTGCCCGCCGGTCCGGCCATCGACCTGCGCCGGCCCCCGTCCGAGCCCGGCCCGCCCTTCACCGCCGTGCTGGAGTCGCGCAGAACCGTGCGCCGGTACGGCGCGCCGCCGACGATCGACCGTCTGGGGGAACTGCTCCACCGCTCCGCCCGGGTCAAACACCTGTCGGGGCCGTCGCCCGGCGTGCCGTACGAGACCAGCGGCAGGCCCTACCCGGGGGGCGGCGCCGTCCACAGCCTGGAGCTGTACCTCGTCGTCGGCCGGTGCACCGGCCTCGACCAGGGCGCCTACTACTACGACCCGGCCGCCCACCGCCTCGTCACGCTGCCCGCCGCCGGCGCCGACCGGCGCGCGATGCTGGACCTCGCCTGCGCCGCGACCGGGGGACTCGTCCGGCCGGACGTGCTCATCACCATCACCTCGCGCTTCCGTAGGATGTCGTGGAAGTACTCCGGCATGGCCTACGCCACCGTGCTGAAGGACGTCGGCGGGCTCTACCAGACCCTCTACCTGGTGGCCACCGCGATGGGGATGGCGCCCTGCGCCCTCGGCGGCGGCGACGCCGACCTGGCCGCGCGTACCTTCGGGCTCGACTGGGCGAGCGAGTCGTCCGTCGGAGAGTTCCTCATCGGGGAAGCCGGGCCGTGACGTCCGTCATGGGCGGTGGATGTCATCTGCATCTGCCCGGGAGCGGACGGATCCGAAATCGTGAGATCCGACGGGTCCGCAGCCGGGAGGAGAAGCCCTGATGGCCGAGAGCATCTACATCCTCGGGGCGGAGGACCGCAGGAAGTTCGCCAGGCTGATCGCGGCGGCGTGGAGCGACGCTGAGCTACGCGCCCGTTACGAGCGGGAACCGCGCGTGGTGCTTTCCGAGTACGGCATCGGCTACCCCGCCGAGGTACCGACCCCGCCGCTGCCGCCGATGCCGGATCGGTGGTTGATCGAGGCCCAGGAAGGCGGCACGATCAGTGTGAAGCCATGATTTATCCGGACATTGAGAGGCCGCCGTGGACGGACAGATCAGGTGGCTGTCCAGAGGCGTCATCGCGGTCACGTCGGCACTCTGGGCGCTCACCCCGCTCGCGTTCCTCGTCACCGGCGACGTGCTCAGCGCCGCCGTCTCGGCGACCCTGCTCGGCGGCCTCCTGGTCGTGTACACCCGCGCGGTCGCGGACCGCGTCAAGGGCGCTCCCGCCGTCCGCCCGCTCCGGACCGTCGCCTGCTTCGCGCTGATCGTGTACGGCGCGCTGCCGTTCCTCGGCCCGGTCTGGATCTACACCCCGTTCACCGTCGCCGCGGCCGGACTGCTCCTGCTGCGCTTCCGGCTCGCCGTCACCGTGCTCGTCGCCGTCACCGTCCTCGAATTCCCTCTCACGCGCCTGCTGCAGGACCCCTCACCCGTGGCCGCGTTGCAGAACAGCGCAGGGGTGTCGGCCGCCGCCGTCGTGCTCTTCGGACTCGTCCGCTACGCCGCCTCCGTACGCGAACTGCGCGAACTACGGGCCGCGCTCGCCGACAACGCCGTCGACCAGGACCGCGCCCGCCTCGCCGGAGAGCTCCACGACCTGCTCGGACAGACCCTGACCTCGATCACCCTCAAGACCGAACTGGCCGCCGCCCTCATGCCCCTCGACCGGCAGCGGGCCGTCGGCGAGGTCTCCTCCGCCATCGCCATCGCCGCGGAGGCCCGCGAGCAGATCGGCGACGTCGTCGCCGCCCGGCGCCTGCTCGACGTCGGCGCCGAACTGTCGGCCGCCATCGCCCTCGTCGAACTCGCCGGCGCCGACTGCGACCTGCACCTGGGCATCAGCGAGATCGACGAGCGCACCGGCGACGCGCTCGGCTGGGTCGTCCGCGAGATGGCCACGAACATCGTCAGGCACAGCGACGCCCGCCACTGCCGCATCTCGCTCGACAGCGCGGACGGGCGCATCCGCCTGCTCATCCGCAACGACGGCGTCAGGCACGAACCCGGCCGCAGACGCGGCTCCGGCCTCGACGGGCTCCGGCGGCGGGTGGCCGCCCTCGGCGGCGCCCTGACCGCCGACGCGACCGGCGACGACTTCGAGGTGCGGGTATGGCTGCCCGTGGCCGACGACCAGGAGAAAGTGGTGAGCGTTGATTCGAGTACTGCTGGCTGAGGATCACGGGATCGTCAGAGGCGCGCTGGTGGCGCTGCTCAACCTGACCGGCGACATCGAGGTCGTGGCGGAGACCGGGAACGGCGACGAGGTCGTCCCCCTGGCGCTCGCCGCCACGCCGGACGTCGCCGTGATCGACATCGAGATGCCCGGCCAGGACGGCATCGAGTCCACCCGCCGCCTGCGCGAGGCCCTCCCCACCTGTCAGGTACTCATCCTGACCGCCCTCGCCCACACCCGCCTCCTCAAACGCGCGGTGGAGGCGGGCGCGGCCGGCTTCCTCCTGAAGGACGCCCCCACGGAACGCCTGGCCGAGAGCATCCGCCGCCTGGCCGCCGGCGAAAGCGTGATAGACGCCTCCCTGGCCCTGGCCGCGATGACCGGCACGGCCACCCCCCTGACCGACCGGGAATCGGCGGTATTACGCCTGATCGACACGGGCGCCAGCACCGGCGAAATCGCCGAAACCCTACATTTATCGGCCGCAACGGTCCGCAACTACATCTCCAGCGTCATCACCAAGGCCGGCGCCCGCAACCGCACGGACGCCGTCCGCATCGCCGTGGAGGCCGGCTGGATAGAGGGCACCCGAGGCAGATAGTGCGGGGACCATCGTCCCCGCACGGCGTCGCCGTGGTTCCCGGAGCCTATGGGAGCTCTTGAGAGTCGCATGTGGGAAGGTGCCCTGCGGCTGCTCCTGGTCGTCTGGTGATCAGGTTCAGTGCTCTTCGGGCCGTACGCCGGTACTCCTCGTCTCCCCAAACGGCGCGTTCGGTCACGCGGGCACGGCCGTACGCGATGACTTCCACCTCCGGGACAGCCGCCTCCGCAGCCGAACCCAGCCTGCCCAGCGCCTCCACCGCGAGCAGCGCCGGGGCGGCTCGGCGAAAACCCTCCTCAGGCAGCGGTCTGGCGGTAATGGCCGACAGAAGCGGTGCGACCAGTCCGTCGCCGTCGCCGGTGATCGCCCACAGCGCCCGTGCGATCGCCACCCGGTCGTACAGATGACCGTGCTCCGCGTCATCCAACTGCTTCCACAGCACCGGGACGGCGGCCGGCGCCGCAGGGCCGAGATCTTCGAGTAGCGGCCCGATGTCGCGCGCCAGGTGGCCGCTACCACGTGCGAGGCGATCGGTAAGTACGGCAGGGGCCTGCCCCATCTCGCCGGTGATCCGCCACATCGCCCAGGCGGCCACGTCCTCGTACCGCTCGTCGTCGAGTAGAACACGCACTCGCGGCACGATCTCCTCGGCGGCAGGTCCGATCGCGCCGAACAGCGGCAACGCCAAACCGACGAACATTTGCATGCGATCGGCGATCGCCGACACCAGGGGCGCCGCCGCCGACCCCCACGTGACCAACGCCTCCAGCAGCCGGAGGTCGTCCGGGTCGCCGTGCCTCGGTGAGCGCAAATACTTCAGCATGGCGGGCAACAACGCGTCCGCGTGCGCTGTCATAGAAGGAAGCACGTCCATCGCGTCCAGGTGCTTGACCTGGCCGGCCTTGTCGAGAAAAGCAGCGACGAGCCACGGGACGCAACGACTGTCACCGAGCCGGGCAAGCCCCACCACCGCTGGATAGGCCACCGTCGGCCACGGCTCGCCCGGTTCCCCGATCAGCATCTCGGCCAGAAGATCGGCGTACTCTGCGGCAGCCTGCCCCGACTCGGCGATCAGCTCGACCGCACTCTCCACCGGACCCCGCATGAACCCACGCCGACGCCGTGCAGACGGGGGACCCGCCGCCAGGTCCCGAACCAACTCGGCGACCGCTGGCAACAACTCGGACGGCGCAGCCCGCCAGTGCCGGATCGCCTCCCACGCGATGTCGAGCGCCCTGTCCACTTCCCGGAGTCCGCGACGGCTGAGCAGATCTCGCGCCACCGTCCGCTGCCGATGCTCGGCACGAATCAAGGCCGACCCCAAAGGAGTGAGGCCGTCGCCATCCCACTCGAAGCGCTCGAACACCGCACCCGGGTCGGCCAACGCATCCGCGATGAGCCGGACCGCCGTATCGCTCTCCGTATCGGTGGCCGGATCGGCGAGCGAGACACCCACTGCGGCGGCGGCGCGCAGATCCCGGTGCGCGGCCGAATCGAGCAGCCCGGCGAACCACTCCGCACTCTCGGCCGCCGCCAGCCACGCCACCGCCAGTACGCAGGCCGCCGCTCCCGCGTCAGGGGTCGGCTTCACACCCTTCTCCGCCCGAGCACGCAGCGCGGGGACCCATGTCGGCGCAGCCTCGGGCAGGCAAGCCAGCAGCCGCGCCATCCCCGCCACGACCCTCGAAGACCCATCACCCAGGAACCGCACCAACTCATCGGCCTTGCCCGCCATGGCCGCTCGCGCCAATGCCGCATGGTCGCGCCCGGGCCAAGGGTCACGCACGTCACGGTACGGCTGAGCCACCGCGATGTCGGTCACCAGATCCACGAGCAGCCCCCGACTGGGCTGCTGCACGACCCCGATCAGCTCCACCAGGTAGGGAACCAGGTATGGGGCCGCGCCGTACACCTCGTTGCGATCACTCCCCCTGAACAGCCCTCCGCCCAGCCGCCCTACGGACGACTCCGCCATCTCTCCTGGCGAAGCTGAAGCAATCTCCCGCAAGAGGCCAGCCACCGCTTCCCCACCACCGGACCAGTAGCCGAGCTGCTCCCATGGCACCTCGTCCACACCCTCCAACACCCTGTCCCCTTCCCCGGACCGGAGGGGCCCGAAGCCTGCAACGCGTTGCCTTGACTCTTTGAATCTAAGCTCAGCCGCCGCAACCGCACCGGCACCCGCTGCCTGGCCAACGGGAGGTCCGTCGGTTGCCGATCGGCATAGCCGTGCACCCGCCCGGTTGCCCCCGCGGACGGGACACGCCACCGGCGCGCCCGTGGAGGCGAATGGACCACGATCCCTCGGCCCCGGAACGCTACCTGTGACCTGGCTGGCCACCCGCAGGAGCACCAGCCCTGCAAGATCCTTTGCGTCACATCGGCGTCACGCTCGCACAAGACCTCGAGTTACCTATGGACCGACGCGAAATATTACGCTCTGTAACCAGCGGAAGCGGGCCAGAGCCGAACCCACGCTGTACAGTCCCCTCTCCGGGTTGGGGTTCATTCAGTCCGGGCACGAACTCGCGTTCGTTCTCGACATCGCGAGGTTGGCACAGGGAGTGTGAAGGCGTTCCTTAAGGCCTTCATCTCCAGGGAGCGCACCGCGATCCTCTCCTCGCCTAGCGAGAGCCTGGACAGCCGTCCCCTTGCCTGGGCTGCTGGGAACTCCTTCATGACAGGCGGGACACCAACCTCGGAAGGATGGGAGGCTTGGACGGTGCGTACCTGGTTCGAGCTCGAAGAGACCGACGAATTCGAGGCCGCCAAGGACCTGCTGATCCGGCGGTGTGTCACCTGGGCGGAGCATCACGGGTATCTGGTCGACGGCCTGCTGCTCTCTGCTGCCATCGATGCGCGGCAAGAGAGCCGTGACGGCCGGCTGGCGTACTGGGACAGTGCGTCCATCAGGTACTTCCTGCTGCGCTACGTGCCGTACAAGGTGACGGCCCTGCGGGAGGAGCTCGACCTCGCCCCGGAGGTGCTGGGCACGTACCTGCGCTATCTCGACGTCACGGGCCTTCGCGACCCGCGCGGCGCCACGCTCGCCGAGGCGGAGGAGATCATCTCCGGCGCGCGGGCGGAGTACGCGGCCGCGCTCGACGATCCCACGTTGCGCGGGGTGGCGACGTTCTGGGCGCACACGGCTCTCGGCCAAGGCGTTGATCTCACCGTTCCGGGAGCGTTCGAACGGTTCAGGCGCGACCTCGACGCCGGTCGCGTGCCGTACGACGAGCAGGTGCTCGACAAGATCATGCAGAACCGCTTCCTGTACGGAGGCATCGGCGAGGAACGTGCTTTCCCCCAGCCGCCTGTCTCCTTGCCTGCTGCAGCTGAGCTGACGGAGGCCGCCGCGCGCAGCCAGACCGTCCAGCGTCTCATCACCCTGGCCGAATGGGTGGGCAAGGACGGCCGCGCCCTCACAGCGGCGGGCAACCTCCGCGTCGCCGACGCCCTTGAGGTGTCGGCCCTGCTGGGCACCGGCGAGGATCGGTTGCGCGTCCGCAGCGCCGCCGAACTCCCGCAGCTCAACCTGCTGCTCGCCTGGGCCAGAAAGCTGCGCCTGACCCGCACCAGCAAGGGCCGCCTCCTCCGCGTGGCCAAGGCCGCACCCTTGTTGCGCGACCCGGAGTCGTTGTGGCGGCGCGCGTTCGAGGTGCTGCCGGAGCTGGGCCGGGTGGTCACCGTGCCCCTTGCGTGGCGGGCCGAGCCCATCCTGGCCGAGGTCTTCGACGAGATCCTGCCGGACGTGCTCAACTCCATGTACGGGCTGGGCGAGATGCCCGTGGTCCGGCTCGAAGAGACGGTGTGGCTCGCCTGCCAGGAGTACTTCGACCTCGACCAGGAGGAAGGGCGCCTGCATGATCTCTGGCGCCGCGAGGCCGCCCGGGACCTGGGGCGCATGTTCGAGGTCCTGTCCGACCTGGGCGCCGTGGAGCTCACCCGAGGTCCCGCCGACCCCCTCTTCACAAGCGACCTCGACCACGACGACCAGCCCTTGCCACCGGACGCGGTCGAACGCCTGCGCACCGCCCTTGCCGAGCCCGACGTCCTGCAGGTCCGCCTCACCGCCCTCGGACTGCGCGGCGTCCGCGAGCGCCTCCTGGCCGAGGGCCGCGACGCTCCCCTCATCGGTGAACTGGCCACCGCCCCGCCGTCCGAACTGCTCGGCGTGCTCGCCCAGCACTATCCGCCGCAGGACGCCGCTGTTGAGCTAAGGGGATGGCTGGCCCAGCCGGGGCAGGACATCGAGACGTTGCTACAGGCCGTGCGGGATTGCCCCTTCCGGACGCGAGTGGCGGCGATGCTACGCGTCCTGGCCGACACCCTTCCCGAACGACGGCTCCTGCATGACCTACGCCACGACCCGACCCTCGGCCCCGCCGTCTGGACGCAGCTCATCGATGCGGGAGAGATGCAGCCCGGCTCGTTGACCGAACACGAGAACCTGCTGATGGGAGCAGAGAACTTCCTGGCGGTACTGGAACTCGCAGGACCTGAAGCGCTTGTCGATCAGCTCAGGATGATGGGAGGCGGGGACGCCTACGAGTTCGTGGAGGCGATCCTGGCATCGGGGCACCCCGATATCGTGGGCTTGCGGGAGCTACGCGACCTGGTGGCCGAGCCACTCCGCAAGCCCGCCCACCACCCGCTCCGCCTCGTCCCCACCCGTCCGCCAGGAGCCCGAGGCCGCCGTAAGAAGCGCAAACACTGATCTCGATCGTTGACATGCCCGCCAGGGAGACGGCAGTGGAACCCCTGTCCCTGATCTCTACGTTGCGAGAAAAACCTCATTCATATGCCATTCCAGGAATGATTGACTGGGTCGATCGGTTGCGTTGGCAGGGAGAGTGATCGTACATCCTGCGTGCCGGTGGACTTCGTCGCAAGTACCGAACTCTTCGTATAAGCGCTGGCTGGCTAGCAGCCGGTGGTTCGTATCAATCGCGAGATATCCCTGATCGAACAGGGTGTGCACGTCTGAACGCAGCAGGATGCCGTTGTCCAGGCGATGCTCGCCTCCGCGTGTTACCGGGCGAATGTGGGCTGCTTGCAGGACCGGGCGGATCGTTGAGCCGGTGATTGCGCAGCGTCCCTCATAGGCATTGAGGACCACAGCCTTGAAGGCGCGCTGGCCAAGACGTCGGGGTGCCAGACGGGGATCCCCGAAGACGGGGCCTTCGCGCCGCCATGGTTGTGACACGTCGGCATCATCGTTTCCGAGCAGGTGGGCCACGAGGTTGGCGAAGTAGTCGGTGTAGGAACCGGCGGACATGTCGTAGCCCTTGCCTTGAACGATGTTGGGGGCGAAGTCAGGGGGTGGGGCTGCGGGCGGCTCGAAGAATCGAGTGTCCCGGAGCAGGACGCAGCCGATGGTCGGGTCCTCGCTTGCCGCTATGGGACGTCGACGATACTTGCTGATCCTTTCCCTCATCTGCTCCCGATTGTCGGCGCCGTTGGCCTCCCCGAAGATCTCCCACGCCTCGGACAGAGGAAGCGGCTCGAAGCACTCGAATATGCCGCCGCCGATCACCCGATTGTACGGAAAGCCTCTGACAGGGTGTCTGCCCCGGTGATGGGTCTTGAAGAAGAACGGCTCGCCGGGACGCAGCGCGCGGAAGGTCGTGCTACCCGAGGGGCGCCAGAAGTTGGCCTCGGTCAAACCTGGGCGTGCCGACAGGAAGCGATACCAGTTGCCGTCGGTGATTCCGACATATGCCTTCACATACGGAATTGTGCAGCGCGAAGATCGTTTCTGCTAGTGGATATGCCCAAAGAAGGTTGGCGGCCCGCTTGGCTGGAGCACCGCGAAATCCGCACGCGTCGAAGCTGGCCAGCCCGCCCGTCGCCAGGGACGTTGAGGGCTGCCCTTGATCTTTTCAGCTCCCCCACGGAGCTACGCCTGGAAAGCATGACCCTCGCGACTCGGGATGCGGCCTGGCCATGATGGGTGTCGTACAAGCGAGTGCTCGGCAAGTATGCGGCACTGGAGACTGAGGTGCCCAGCAGATTCCGGACAGTTGGCTACATAAGCTGACAGAAGTCTGGAAGAGGTAGGTACGTGACGAGGCGTCGCAGGCGGTTCTCGCCGGAGTTCAAGGAAGAAGCCGTCCGCATGGTGCTGGAGGGCGAGCGGACGGTCGCGTCGGTGGCGCGGGAGTTCGACATCAACGCCAGCACTCTGGGCAGTTGGGTGAACCGGCATCGGGTCGTGAGCGCGCAGGAGGAGCGGCAGCCGGTCTCCGGGCCGGAGCGGGCGCGGATCCGGGAGCTGGAGCGGGAGAACACCGAACTGCGCGAGAAGTTGATCTTCTTGAAAAAAGCAGCCGCCTTCTTCGCGTCCGAGACTCGATGACGCTCGCCAAGTACGAGCTCATCGACGCGGAGAAGGCCTGCCACTCCCTCGTGAGAATGTGCGCCTGGCTGGGGGTGTCCCGCTCGGGCTACTACGAGTGGCGCGAGCGGCCGGCCTCGGCCACCGCGCAACGCCGGGCGCTGCTGGCCGCTCTGGTCGCCGAGATCTTCGCCGGCTCCCACGAGACCTACGGCTACCGGCGCGTCCACGCCGCCCTGGCCCGCCGCGGCGAGCACTGTTCACCCGAACTGGTCCGCGCCCTGATGCGCGAGCGGGGCCTCATCCCGGCCCAGGTGAGGGCGTTCTGGCCGGTCACCACCGCCCAGGGCGACTACCGCGGCATCCCCGACCTGGTCGGCCGCGACTTCACCGCCGAGCGGCCCGGCATCAAGCTGGTCGGCGACGTCACCTATGTCCGCACCTGGGAGGGCTTCCTCTACCTGGCCACGGTGATCGACTGCCACAGCAAGGTGGTGCTGGGCTGGGCGATGGCCGACCATTACCGCACCGAGCTGGTCAAGGACGCGATCCGGATGGCCGCCGGCACCGGTCTGCTGCAGCCCGGCGCCGTGTTCCACACCGACCGCGGCTCGAACTACACCAGTGATGAGTTCGGCCGCTTCCTGACCTGCCTGGACATCCGCCGCTCGGTCGGACGCACCGGGGTGTGCTACGACAAC
>NZ_BAAAHQ010000041.1:0-92452 GCF_039525605.1 Nonomuraea longicatena
AGTCTTGTTCCTCCTGGCCTGAACGGTGTGCCCCGCTATCGTACGGCGAGGCGTTCACGGTGCAGCCGTTCAACAACCTCACGCAGGTGGTGACGCTGACCGGCGCCCAGCTGAAGACGATCCTGGAGCAGCAGTTCGTGGGCGGGCCCAACGCCCAGCCGTTCCAGAAGATCCTGCAGCCGTCGGCGAACTTCACCTACACCTACAGCAAGAGCGCGCCGTGGGGCGGCAAGGTGCGGGACATGAAGCTCGACGGGGTGGCGGTCACGGACGGCCAGCAGATCCGGGTGTCGGCCAACAACTTCCTGGTGGGCGGAGGTGACGCGTTCGCGGGCTTCAAGGACGGCACCGACGTGTGGAGCGGCCCGCTGGACATCGACGCCTTCGTGGCCTACCTGGGGGCCAACCAGCCCACGTCGCCTCCCGCCGTAAACCGCATCACCGTGGTCGAGTAAAACCCCATAAATTACGGCAAAGCCCCCGAATCCGCCCCCCGCCGACGCGGGTTGCGGCCTCGGGGGCCCACGCCAAGCGGGAGGAGGGGCGGCCCGCCGTGACGACTCAGACGTGGGTGGCGTCGCGGTCGGGGACGAACCGGTATCCGACGTTGCGCACGGTGCCGATCAGCGATTCGTACTCGGTGCCGAGCTTGGCCCGCAGCCGCCGTACGTGCACGTCGACCGTGCGCGTACCCCCGAAGTAGTCGTAGCCCCACACCTCCTGCAGGAGCTGCGCCCGCGTGAACACCCGCCCCGGATGCTGGGCGAGATACTTCAGCAGCTCGAACTCCTTGAAGGTGAGGTCGAGCACCCGCCCGCGCAGCCGGGCGGTGTAGGTGGCCTCGTCGATGGACAGCTCGCCGCTGCGGATCTCGTCCGGCGTCTCCTCGGCGGCGGAGAGGGACAGCCGCCCGACCGCCATCCGCAGCCGTGCCTCGACCTCGGCCGGCCCGGCGGTGTCGAGGAGCACGTCGTCGACGCCCCATTCGGCGCTCATGGCCGCGAGCCCGCCCTCGGTGACGATCACCAGGAGGGGCACGTCGATCCCGGTCGTACGGATCAGCCGGCACAGCCCCTTGGCGTGCGCGAGCTCCTTGCGGGCGTCGACGAGCACGACGTCGGAGGGCGGGGCGTCGAGGAGGGCGGCGGCCTCGGCGGGCGCGACGCGGACGGAGTGAAGCAGCAGGCCGAGAGCGGGGAGCACTTCGGCGGACGGCTCAAGGGCGTTCGTCAGCAGGAGCAGGTTGCTCATCCGGGCCTCCTCGAAACGCGCAGGGACCCGGGGGCTACGTCGCCCAGGTCCCGTACGTGAGAATAACCCACGGCAATCGGGTGTTCGTTGAGCGCCCGCCCGCTGAACTGGCAACAGCCCTGTTACGCCGGATGCACAATGGTGCGGAGCCGATTGTGAGGAGCCTATGGCCACGGTAAAGGTCCGCTACTGGGCGGCGGCGAAGGAAGCCGCGGGCGTCGCGGAAGAACCCGTCGAGGCCGCGAATCTTGGCGAACTCATGACGAAAATCACAGCCGACCGCGAAACGCTGGCCGCGGTGATGAAGAGGGCTTCGTTCCTGGTCGACGGTCGCGCGGTGGGAAGGCGTGCGCACGCCGACGTCGAACTGGGTGAAGGGGCGGTCGTGGAGGTTCTGCCCGCCTTCGCCGGCGGGTGAAACCGGCCTTTTCCGGGGAATTGCTCGATAAGCTCAATTCCCCCGGCGCCGAAGGAGCCCGATGCGCAAGCTGATCGTTTTCCTGATCGTGCTGATCGTTCTCCTCATCGCCGTCGACCGGGTGGCGGTGGCGGGCGTCGAACGCGATCTCGGCAACCGGATCGCGGCCGCCGCCGACGTCGAGGGCACGCCGACGGTCACGATCGAGGGCATCCCGTTCCTGACCCAGGCGCTGTCCGGCAGCTACCCCGAGGTGCGCTTCGACCTCGGGACCGTCAGGTACGGCAAGGTGCAGGTGAGCGAACTGCGCGGAGCCGCCTACGACGTCACGGCGCCGCTGGCCGACGTGATCCAGAACACCGCCGACATCCGGGCCGGACGCCTGGCCGTGACCGGCGTGATCGACAACGCGACGCTGGCCCGCTTCGCGCCGAGCGGGATCAAGGTCTCCGCCCGGAACGGCAAACTGGCCGCAGCCGGTACGGTCGCCGTCGCCGGCCGTCAGGTGCAGTTCCGCGCCGACCTGCGGTTCGAGGCCGCCGACGGCGGAATCAGGGTGACCGCCGACAAGATCGAGGGAGTGCCGCAGGCGTTGGCCGGGTTCGCCGGGTTCACCGTCCCCATCAAGGGCAGGCTGCCCTTCGACGTCAAGGTGACCGACGTCAGGAGCGTGGCCGGGGGGCTGGAGATCTCGGCCGAGGGAAAGAACGTGCCGCTTCGTGGCTGAGCGTGAACCACCGCCTCCCGCCGTACGTGATGAGGGCGTGAGTCCAGCAGGCACCGCCGACGAGGAACTCGTCCGGACCCTCTTCGACGAGCATGCGGGCCCCCTCTACGGCTACGTGCTGCGGCTTACCGGAGATTCCGGTCGGGCGGAGGATGTCGTGCAGGAGACGCTGCTGAGAGCCTGGCGCCGTCCCGACGCCCTGTCCGGCCGCCCCATCCGCGCGTGGCTGTTCACGGTGGCCCGCAACCTCGTCGTCGACCAGCACCGAGCCCGTCGCGCCCGGCCGCCGGAGACGGGCGACGAGGCGCTGGCCGTGCTGCCCGCCGACGACGAGCTGGAGAAGGCCGTCGAGTCGTGGGCGGTGGCCGAGGCGCTGGCCGCGCTGCGGCCGGAGCACCGCGAGGTGCTCATGGAGGTGTACTACCGGGGAAAGTCGGTGAAGGAGGCGTCGGAGGCGCTCGGCATCCCGCCGGGCACGGTCAAGTCGCGCACGTACTACGCGCTGCGCGCGCTGAAACTGGCGCTGGAGGAGCGGGGGTTGGCGCCGTGATGACGTGCGAGGAGGTACGGCTGTCGCTGGGGGCGCACGCGCTCGGTGCGCTCGACCCGGAGGAGGCGCTGGAGGTCGACACGCACCTGGCCACCTGCGAGGCGTGCGGGGGCGAACTGGAGGAACTGGCCGGGGTCGCGGCCTTCCTCGGCAAGGTCGCCGAGCCCGACGTGGTCGTCGTGGAGCGCCCGCCGCGCGGGGTCCTCGACCGGCTGCTGGCCGACCGGGCCAGGCGGCGCAGGCGGGGACGGCTGTGGCTGGCCGTCGCGGCCTCCGTCGCGGTGCTCGGCACAGGCGGGGCGGTGTGGTCGGCGGTCCAGAGCGGCGGGGGGACGAGCGTGCAGACGGCGTCGGCGCCCGCGGCCGACGCGGCCCCGGAAGCGGGCACGGAAGCAGGCCCGGATGCGGCCTCGGCGAAGGCCGAGAACAGCGGCGAGGACAGTGCGGCGGTGGCGCCGAGGGCCGAGGACGTCCCGCAGACGATGAACTCGCCCCTGGACGCCGGGCCGAGCGCCCTCGACCGGACGGCCAAGGGCGGCGCGGGCGAGGCGTTCGTCGGGCAGGCGGGCCGGGTGTCGGTCACGATGACGGCCACGCCGGCGGGCAAGGGCAGCGAGGTGGCGGTGTCGGTGGCCGGGGTGCCGGAGGGGCGGACGCTCACCCTGGTGGTCCTCGGGCCCGGCGGGCGCAAGGAGCAGGCGGCGACCTGGGTGGTCGGGCCCGAGCAGTACACGGCCGCGGGGGAGGCCAAGCACGCGGTGCGGCTGCCGGTGAAGGAGATCAGCGGGTTCGAGGTCCTGGACGCCGAGGGCACGGTCGTCGTGCGGTCGAAGTCACGCTGACGGCTCCTGTGAGAGAAGCGGGGGAGAAGCCGGGTGGAACGAGGCCCGGGGAAGGAGTCCGATGGGAAGCGGGGTGGGAAGAAGACACGCCGCCTGCGGGTTCTGATGGGCGGGGTGATGCGGAGTATGACGGTCTCCGAGACTGAACTGGGCGCGGCGCTGGGCGAACGGGCGACGCTGGTGCAGTTCTCCACCGCGTTCTGCCAGCCGTGCCGGGCGACCAGGCGGGTGCTCGGCGACGTGGCCGCGTTGGTGCCGGGAGTGGCTCATGTGGAGGTCGACGCCGAGTCCCGGCTGGACCTTGTGCGGCGGTTGGAGATTGTGAGCACCCCCACAGTTCTGATCCTTGATAATTCAGGGAATATCGTCAAAAAGGCTTCTGGACAGCCGAGAAAGGCCGACGTCCTCGCCGCCCTCGGACAAGCGCTGTCTCAGGACACGGACGAGATGTGACAGAAGGCGAGACGACGGGTAGTGTTTTCGCCATGAACCCCACGACAGAGCTGCTGACGAAGCGGCGCGCGGTTGATTTCTGCCGCGTCGCCACTGCGCTCTGTCGCGCTGCCTGAGGACGGTCTCACGCGGATTCCGATATCCGTTTTCGTTCCGACCTTTCAGGAGCATCCGACGATGCGTGCCGACTTCGTAGCGCCGCACTTCGGTGCGGCGGTGACACCCCTGGTGACCGGTCTGCCATCGAAGTCCCGCGCCGTCGGGCTTGTCGGGCTTATCGGTTTCCCGGCCGGGACCATACCGCTCGCCCCCTGGGCGACGGCAGCGGCCCTCCTCGCCGCTTTCCTCATCGCAGCCTCGGGCTGCGCGATGTACATGCTCCTACGCCGTCTACCGCCCGCCGCCAAACTGGAGGTTCCCCAATGAGCCGCTCCGCCGTACTGGTGGATGCCGACTGGGTCGAGGCCAACCTCGACGCTCCCGGTGTCGTTCTCGTCGAGGTCGACGAAGACACCAGCGCCTACGACAAGGGCCACATCCGTGGCGCCGTGAAGATCGACTGGAAGACCGACCTACAGGACCCGGTGCGCCGCGACTTCGTGGACAAGGCGGGCTTCGAGGCCCTGCTGTCCGAGCGCGGCATCTCCAACGACGACCAGGTCGTTCTGTACGGCGGGAACAACAACTGGTTCGCCGCCTACGCCTACTGGTACTTCAAGCTGTACGGCCACCAGAACGTCCGCCTGCTCGACGGCGGCCGCAAGAAGTGGGAGCTCGACTCCCGCGAACTGGTCACCGAGACGGCCCCGCGCGAGCAGACCGCGTACGCGGCCAAGGACCAGGACACCGACATCCGCGCCTTCCGTGACGACGTGGTCAACGCCATCGGCAAGCTCAACCTGGTCGACGTGCGTTCACCCGACGAGTTCACGGGCAAGCTGCTCGCTCCCGCGCACCTTCCGCAGGAGCAGGCGCAGCGCGCGGGTCACGTGCCCACCGCCCGCAACATCCCGTGGTCGAAGTCGGCCAACGACGACGGCACCTTCAAGTCCGACGACGACCTGCGCAAGCTCTACGGCGAGGCCGGGGTCGACTTCGGCAAGGACACCATCGCCTACTGCCGCATCGGCGAGCGCTCGGCGCACACGTGGTTCGTGCTGCACGAGATCCTCGACCAGGCCAACGTGAAGAACTACGACGGTTCGTGGACCGAGTACGGCTCGCTCGTGGGCGTGCCGATCGAGCTGGGGGAGGCCCGCTGATGTCCGTGATCTCGCAGGGGTGCGCAGCGCCCGAGCAGACCGCCGCGCTGCCCGCCGGCATCGACCTTTCCACTCAGGCCGTCATCCAGGGTGTGGTGACGGGTGCGGGCACCGCCTACGCCCGCCTGCTCGACCACCAGGGCGAGTTCACGGGCGAGGTCGTGGTGTCCGACGAGGGCGTCTTCCGCTTCTTCGCGGCACCGGGCGACTGGACCGTCCGCATCATCGCCGGTGGCGGTGTGACGCGTGATGTCCAGGTGCAGGCCCGTCTCGGCGAGGTGTCGCAGCTCGCCGTCGCCGTCTGACCCGAAATCCCGATGAAAGGCCCGCGCCGGAAGGCGCGGGCCTTTCGTCATTCCCCCAGAATTCACGGCGAAGCCCGCTTGCCGCGCCCCGCCGACCCGCGCACCGGCCGCAGGGGCGCCGGCACTCGGCCGCGCGGCGACCCGACGCAACGCCGTACCGGCCTGCGGTGTTCTATGGACTGTGATGGAGACGGAATGCCCCGCCCCGGTGCGCAAAGCACTGCTCGCGAGCCTGGACGACGGGTTCGCCGAGCTCTACACGACCTACCGGGGCCTGGTGTTCTCGACCGCGCTGCGTCTGACCGGGCGCTGGGCGGACGCCGAGGACATGACCGCGGAGGCGTTCCTGCGCGCCTACCGGGCCCTGGCCGACTACGACGAGCAGCGGATCGGCGCGCTGGAGCCGAGGCCCTGGCTCGTCACGATCCTGATGAACATCTGGCGTAACTGCGCCCGCCACCGCTCCCGCAAGCCGCCGCCGCACCTGCTCGACGAGCCGCTTGAGGACACCGACCGGTCCGAGAGCGTGGAGGAGGCGGCGATGCGCCGCGAGACCGGCGACGAACTGGCCGTACTGCTCGCTCACCTGTCGGACGAGCAGCGGGCGGCCGTCGTGCTGAGACATGTGGTGGACCTGCCGGTCGGTGAGATCGCGACGGTGCTGAACCTGCCGGAGGGCACGGTCAAGTCCCATATCTCGCGCGGCCTGAAGCGGCTGCGGACACTCGGAGGTGCCCGATGACCCAGGACCCGCTCCTCGCCGGGCTGGCGGCGCTGGCCGCCGACGCGCCGGAGGGGCTGTACGACCGGATCGCCGCCCGCTGGATCCGGATGCCCAGCCGGGTCGGCGAGCTGACCGTGGCCTTCACCGACCACGGCGTCGCCTACGTGCACCACGGCGACGGGTTCGCCGCGACGTTCAGGAAGCGGTTCGGCCGCCCGCTCGTGGAGTCCGGCCGGCCGCCCTCGGGGCTGATGACCGCGTTGCGCACCGGCCGGGTCGGCGGGCTGCGGCTGGACCTGCGCGGGCTCAGCGACTTCCAGCGGGACGTGCTGACGGCCGCCGGGAGCATCCCGCGCGGCGAGGTCAGGCCGTACTCGTGGATCGCCGCCCGGATCGGGCGGCCCCGCGCGGTGCGGGCGGTCGGGACGGCGCTCGGCCACAATCCGGTGCCGCTGCTGATCCCGTGTCACCGGGTGACGCGCGCGGACGGCGACCCGGGGGGGTACGTGTTCGGCGCGCAGGCCAAGGAGCGGCTGCTGCTCGACGAGGGGGTGGACCTGGCGGGGACCCGGGAGCTGGCCGAGGCGAACGTGTTCTACCTGGCGAGCGACACCACCGGCATCGTGTGCTTCCCGACCTGCCACAACGCGCGGCGGATCACGGCGCGGCACCGGCGCGGCTTCCGCACGCTGGCCGACGCCGCGAAGGCGGGCTACCGGCCCTGCCGGGTGTGCCGTCCGGCCGCCTAGCGGGCTCGCGGGTAGCGGATCAGCAGCGACGCCTCGACGGTGTCCGGGCCCTCGGCCCGGTAGAGATGGGGGACGTCGGCGACCCACGTCAGGTGGTCGCCCGGCCCCGCCGTGAACGGTCCTGACACAGGGCCGGCCACCAGCCGGCCCCGGAAGACCGTGATGTGCTCGCTGACCCCGGCCCGGTGGGGCTGGGAGCGCTGGGTCGTGCCCGGCGGGATCAGCATCCGGAACAGCTCGATGACGGCGTCCGCCTCCTCGAACGTCTCCAGCAGCGTCGCCTCGACGGCGGTGCCGTGGACGACGGGGCCGTGGCTGATGGGCAGGCCGTCCTCGGGCTTCGGCGGCTCGTCGAGGATGGCCCCGATGGGCACGCCGAGCTGGGCGGTGATGGCCCACAGGGTTTCCAGCGTGGGGTTGCGGCGGCCGTTCTCGACGCCGGACAGGGTGGCCTTGCCGATGCCCGCGCGCTTGGCGAGCTGCGACAGCGACACCCCTTGGGCCTCGCGCAGGCCGCGAACTCTCCTGCCGACCTCGATGGGATCGCAGTCGGAGAGCGCGGGCCGGGAGTTCATGCCCCCATCTTGCCCGAGAGGGTGCCGCTTCCGGACCGGAAGCGGCACCCTCGGGCGGTCACCCGCCCAGCTTGCGCTCGACCCTGGCCACCGACTCGGTGTAGTCGGGCTCGGCGGCCATGGCGGCGGCCATCCGCAGGTGCGGCAGCGCGTCGGCGGGCCTGCTGGTCCGCTCCAGCGTCCGGCCGAGCAGGAAGCGCGCGTAGTGGTCGGCGGGGTCGCCGTCCACCAGCGCGAGCAGGGCCTCGCGCGCCTTGGCGAGCTGCGCGGAGTGGTAGTAGGCGCGTGCGGCCAGCAGCCGCACGCCCGGGTCGTCGCCGTGCTCGGTGAGCAGCGGCTCCAGCATGTACAGGGCTCCGAGCGCGTCCCGCTGGCCAAGCAGCCGCTCGGCGAAGCGGAAGCGCTCGATCTCGGTGAGATGCGTCATGGGTCGTTGAACACTCAACCACTTTCTCGCATTCCCGAGGTTGCCGCTGCGGCGGATGCGGCAGAACGCTACGATTCTGCAGATGTCCGGAACGCCAGGAGTGATGACGCCTCCCCGGCCTGAGCCCGCTCCGGCTCAGCGGATGCCGTCGCCGTACACACTGCCACTGCACACGCTGCGGCTGGCCGGGCGGTGCGCGCTGCCGCTGGTCACGTGGTTCGCCGCAGGAGAGGCGGTCAGGTACGGGCTCCTGTACGCGGGCACCGAGTTGTCCCACGGCGACTTCCGGCAGGCCCGGCTGGTCCTGTCCATCGTGGCGCTCACGCTCATCGTCATGGCCTCGATGGCCGTCGTCGTCGGCATGCTCTACTCGCTGCGCGCGGTCATGTGGGAGATCCGGGCCCGCGAGGACGACGAGCGCCTGTGGGTGGCGCTCAACCGCATCGCCCCCGTGTACGCCGCCCTTTACCTCACGTGGAGCTTCCACGTGGAGGACGCCCGCGACTTCGTCCAGATGGACTTCCTGCACAACGTGGACATCTTCCTTGAGGAGAGCCTGAGGGGGCAGGACAGCACCATCGGTCGCGCGCTCACCGACCTCGACTGGCGCATCTCCCTCGCACTCATGGCCGGGGCCATCGGGCTGCGCCTGCTGTTCACCAAATGGGTGGAGGCGGGCAGCAGGCAGTTCGCCGGCGTGCTCGCCGGGCTCGCCGAGTTCTCCGTCGTCTTCTTCGGGCTCAACGCGACCGTCGTGCTGGCCCGGCTGCGTGCCGAATGGGTCGATCACCGCTCGGTCGTCGCGGGCTCCAAGGACCTCGTCGAGCAGGCCAAGGAGAACGTGCCCTTCGCCGAGACCGTCATGAAGGCGGTGGGGGAGGTGTGGCCGTACGTCAACGACGCGCTCGTGGTCCCGCTCGCCTGGTTCACGGTCGCCGTCCTGGTGTTCGGCGCGTTCGCCGACGACGCCCGCTCAGCCGTACGGGGGACCAGGTTCGAGCGCGGGGTCGACCGATTGGAGGGCTCGCATGACCTGACCCAGCGCTCGTTCAACCGGGCCACCGGCGGTTTCCAGGAGCGCTGGGTGCCGCTCGCGAACTCCTTCCGCCTGATGATCAAGGGCGGGTTCCCGCTGTTCGGCATGATGTGCCTGAGTTATGTGGCCCTGAACGTGGGCGGCGAGTACGCGCTGCGCGGGGCCAGGACCCTCATCGGCTCGGCGGTCGAGTGGCGGTGGCTCGTGATCGGCTACCCGCTCGGCTTCCTGAAAGACCTGATCGTCACGAGCCTCACCATGTGCCTGCTGGCGGCCACCTTCGACATCGCGGCCACACGCGCCAGGCTCGGCGGCGAGGCGATCAGCGCCTGACCCGGATCACGTCGTCGTTCGGTTCGAGGTCGGCCGTGAAGAGCTTGTCCGTGGGGATGTCCGCGCGGTAGTTGCTCGGGCGCAGCAGCAGGTGCACCTCGTCGGTCTGCGCCTCCGGGATGCGGGCGTAGGCGGTCAGGCGGGACTCGGTGCCGACCGCGAGGCGTTCGGGGCGGGTCTCGCCGTCGTCCAGGACGGTCGCCCAGCGGCGGCCCCCGCGATCCTCCAGCAGGAGTTCGGACGGGTCGCCGGTCTTGGCCGTACCCCGCTCGTCGGCGGCGGTGCGGCGGAGGTCGATGCGCATCCAGACCGAGCCCCGCTCCGAGGTCTGGCCGCCGGGGAGTGACGGGACGCTCTCGAACGACGCGGTCCAGGTCACGTGGCCGACCGTGACCGCCTGGCCGGTGCGGACCTCGTAGATGCGGGCGGGTTTGTCCCACTCTGTGCGCTTGAGGTAGACGAGGTAGTGGTCGTAGGTGATGCCACCGATCGCGACGGCCGCCGCCGCGAGGACGGCCAGCATCCGCACCGACGTCCGCTTTCGCGCCGGGCGCCGCTCAGCGGGTCCGGGCGGGTCGTCCGCCTGCCCACGCCCGCCTTCTCCGTGCGCAACCCGCTCACCGGTGTCCTGCGCGGCTTCCGGGCGGTCGGTGTGCGGCGCCGCGTCGGCCGGCTGGCCGGGAGCAGCCGGCTCGTCGTCGGCGGGTGCGGGTGGGACGTGCGTGGGTGGCCCCTGGGCGAACGGCTGCGGGGGGTGCGGCTGCCGTGGCTGTGGCGGCCGCTGTGACGCCCCTGGCCGACGCCGGGGGAGCGGGTCGCCGGAGACCACGGGCAGCGGCTGTGTGCTGCTCCCCGGCGGGTCGGCGGACGGTGGCGGCCAGACCTGCACGTCGGGGCGAGCGGGACGCGGCGCCGCGGCGCCCGGTGCTCCCACGCCCCCCTGTGCGTCGGGGCGAGCGGGCCGCGGCGTCCCGCCCCGCCGTTCACGCGGCGGCCGTCCGGCAGGCGTCTGCCGTCCCTGCTGCCCGGCGCGCGGTCCTTTGCCCGGGTGGGCGTGCGGCGGGTTCCCGGCCGGAGGGGCGGGGGACGGCGGGGGCTGGGCGGGCTGGTTCTCGGGCGGGGCGAACCAGTCGCGGTCCTCGGTGCTCATCGCGTGCTTCCCGGCTTCCTCAGCGAGTACACGTCCTTGGGCTCGGCGGCCAGCCGCTTGGCGGCGGCCGCGTCGAGGCCCAGATCGATCTCGGCCTCCGGCGCGTACGGCTCGACGATCACCTGCGTCGGCAGCGACATCACGACCCGCGCACCGGACAGCGCGGAGGCGGGCACCTCGAACACGAAGTACCCGCTGGTCCACATCCCCGGCTGCACCCACGGCTCGTGCAGGTTGCGCGAGGACAGCACCTTGTCCGTGGCGTCGAAGATCTCCCCGCTCGCGGTGAGCAACCGGGCCTTGTCCAGGTGGACGGGCTCGGTGGCCGACGTCGCCGCCGCCGACACCACGAGGAAGAGCTGCCCGGCCGGAACCGTCTTGGTCTCGGTCTCGACGGCCTTGGCGGTCTCCACGGCGTCCACGCGCACGCTGAACCGCCCGGTGTCGACGACCTCCCCCATGCCGCCCACCGAGGTGACGGGCGCCGAGATCTCGTTCGGCGTCAGCCCGGTGGTCTGCAGCGCCACGGCCGCCCCGATGAGCACCATTCCGGTGACCACGGCCACCAGACGCGAACCGCCGCCGCGTCGCCGTGACCCGCTCCGCGATCGGCCACTCTCCTGTGGTCCCGTCACACGGGCTCCCGTACGGTCACCGGCAGCGTCACCTGCGCCTTGACCTCGGGCACGAAGGTGTTCTCCGCCTCCTCGGTGGAGACCATCCGCCAGTTCAGATCCGGATCCTGGAAGCCTGCGGTGTACTCGAAGCCCGCCACGTCGAAGACGATCTTGTCCGGCACCTTCACCTCGGGCTCCAGCCGGTAGCGGAGCACGACGGTGGTGGCCACGCCCGGGTGGAGCTGCCGCGACTCCACCCCTTCGCTGAGCGCGAAGACGAACGGCCCGCTCTCGGGCGCGAACCCGGGTGTGATCTTCACGAGCGACCCGGCGAAGGTGGTCCCGCTGAAAGCGCTCTCCGGCCGCTGCGGCGGTATCCCGACGGCGGCGGTCCGCTCGCCCTGGTTGGTGACGTCGAAGGTGACCTCCAGGAAGCGCCGGTCCGGCTCGGCGGGCTGGGGCGCCCGCTGGGTGGAGACGACCGCGTCCACGAACCGCGTCTTGAACTGCCCCTGGTCGAGCACCGCCCCCTTGGCGAGCTGGGGAGGGGCGTCGGGCACCTCGTTCAGTCCGCCGAGCAGCGCGGTGACGCCCGCGGCGGTCGCCAGCACCAGGCCGATCACGGGTACCACGACAGGGCGTTTGGGCCTGTCGTGCTCGCCGGAGGGTGCGGTCATGGGTATGGATGGTAATAGGTCACGCTCGCACCATCTGCCGCATTGATCCCATCGCTCCGACGGATTTGCCGGGAACCCTGCCCGAATAGGGGTTCTAACTCTTACTCTGTCGGGGGAGCGGCCACCCACAGGCCGCGGAGACAAGGACATATCGCGCCGGAGGGTCACGTGGCGGACGTGCATCCCGAGCATGCGCAGCTCCAGGCAGATCGCATCTACCTGGGCTGGCAGTACGTCCTGCTGTACCCTGACCCGGGCCCACCGCCCAAACGCCCCTCGCCGATCGACGAGCCCGGCGCGGCAGAGGAGCCCGCCCAGGCCCTCGACGCCGAGCTGCTGCGCCGCGAGAAGTTCCAGGAGGACCTGCTCAACCGGCCCGTACGGCTGTTTCGCGCGTTCATGGTCGTGCTGACCGTGCTCATCGTCGCGCTCGCCGTCGCCGGGTACCTCAACTGGTCGTTCGCGCTGCTCGGCCTGGTGGCGGCCGGAGGCGTGGCGGCCATCTGCGGCTACGCGCTGGCCCAGGGCGACAAGGCGGTCAGGCACCGGGTGCTCGAACAGCAGGCCAGGGACGACAGACTGCGCCAAGAGCGCGACCAGGAGCTCTACCGCGCCCAGGAGGAGCACGCCCAGCGCTACCGGGAGTGGCAGGAGGTCAAGGACCGGCACGACCGGCAGCTGAGCTGGTACGCGGTGACCGTACCCGACGAGATCGACCGCATCGACGTCGCGGGCGGCACCCTGCCCGGCTGGTCGGCGCTGGTCACCCTCATCGGCGCCACCCGCCTCTACAGCGGCGGCCACCTGACCGTGCTCGACCTGTCGGAGGGCGCCATCGCCAAGGACCTCATCGAACTGGCCCGGCGCGGCGGCGACGACCCGCTGGTGTGGGTGCTGCCCGTCGATCTGCCCAGGCTCGACCTCGGCGCGACGCTCAAGCCGGAGGCGTTCGCCGACGTCCTCGCGCACGTCGTCAGCGTCAGCGAGGAGCACCGCTCCACCCGCGACCTCAGCTTCGACAACGCGATCCTGGAGCGCGTGCTCGAAGTGCTCGGCGAGAACGCCACCATCAGCCAGGTCACGGCGGCGCTGCGGGCCCTCGCCCAGGTCGGCGACCCACGCGACGACCTGCGCTTCGGCCTGCTCACCGCCTCCCAGCTCGAACGCATCGGCACCCTGTTCGGACGCGGCGTCAGCGACCGGGTGGTCATCGAACGCGCCTGGGCCCTCGAATCGCAGCTGCGCAAACTGGAGACGCTGGGCACCGAGGCCGTCCGGCTGCCGCCCGCGCGGCTGCGCGTGGTCAGCATGGACCGGCAGGCGGGCGTGTTCGGCAACCGCGTCCTGGGCACGTACGTCGCGACCGCGCTCACGCACATCCTGCGCCAGTCGCTGGCCTCGGAGCGCCCCTGGTACCACACGATCATCGTGGCGGGCGCGGACAAGCTGCGCGGCGACGTCCTCGACCGGCTGATGGACGCCTGCGAGACCTCCCGCACCGGGCTGGTGCTGACCTACCGCGCCCTCACCCCGACCGTGCGCGAACGGCTCGGCCGAGGCCACGCCGCCGTGGCGTTCATGCGGCTCGGCAACGCCGAGGACGCCCGCGTCGCCAGCGAGCACGTCGGCACCGAGCACCGGCTGGAACTGGCCCAGCTCACCGAGGCGATCAGCGCCACCGTCCCGGGCCTCGACGGCGGCTACACCTCGACGATCGAGCAGGCGGGCGAGCCGGTGCCGCAGCCGGTGCCCGAGCACGGCGACCACCTGGCGGAGGACATCACCGAGTCCACCGAGTGGGGCCGCAGTGCCACCAAGATCGGCGAGAAGGAGCGGGTGCTGCAGCGCTCACGGGAGTTCCTGGTCGAACCGCACGAGCTCCAGCAACTGCCCACGACCTCGGTGATCGTCACCGACGCGACCTCCGAGGGCAGACGGGTACGGCTGGCCGACGCCAACCCGGCCATTCTCACCTTTCCGCGCACCACGCTGGGCGAACTCGAGGACGTGGGCGAGAGCGTGCTGTCGGCGAACGGCGCGGCGGAGACCGCCGAGGTGCCCCCGCCGAACCTCGGCCCACCGCCTCCACGCCTCGATTGGCGCAAAGACCGGTAAGAAGACAGGTAAGAACCTGGTCAACGCCGATGACGCGACCGGATCGGGGGCGGACGTTACTGAGAGTCGTCTTTGGGGGGGATGAGATGCAGCTGAGCGGACCCTGGTATCGGATCCAGTCGATTGCCGCACCCTCGCGAAGCTCTTCGTCTGAATGGGACTTCGTCACGATTCTTCCGGCTGTGCTCTCGGCGGCCCAGCGCGGCCGGCCGTTCGTGATCGGCTGGCTGTCGCGCGGCTCGGGCGCACCGCTCGAACTGATCACCAACGCGGGGCCGCTGTCGCCGCCCCGCCAGCCGCGCCGGGCGCCCGACCCGACCGGACCGCTGGGGCCGCAGCCGCTGCTGTTCCCCGGCGGGGCACGCGGGGTGCAACTCGGCGAGGAATACCTCGCCGACCTCGCCGACCTGGTCTGGACGCCCTGCCCCGGACGGCAGGCGCCGCCGCTCAACGGCCGCAGGGAGTTCGACCCCGACGAGCTGAAACGGCCGACCCTGTTCGAGGCGACGCTGGTCACGCTGATGTCGCGGCCGTTCGCCTGGCTGCTCGTGGCCGAGCCGACCGACCTGCTCGACGCCGAGGTCGCGCACCTGCGTACCCAGCTCAACGTGCTCCGCCAGTACGGCGACGCCTCCGAACGCTCCCGCTTCGACGCCGAACGCGCCGAACGCCGGATGCAGGAACTCGACGCCTTCCGCGAGGCCGGACTGTGGAACGTCCGGGTGCTGGCCGGAGCCGCCACCGCCGACGAGCTGCGCCAGATCGCCCCCGTGCTCGTCGGCTCGGTCGAGATCGGCCACCACCCGTACCGGCTGCGCAGCGCCGCAGGGGCCGTGTACGCGCTGTCCGAGGCGCTCGGCGTCGTCTCGCAGGACCCGGTCGACGGGGCCGCCTCGCCGTTCGCGGCGACGGCAGGGGCGCTGGCGGCGCTGGCCGGGCTGCCACGCCGCGAGGTGCCTGGACTTCGGGTGCTCGACGCCGGATTCTTCGACGTCACCTCCGAGACCTCCGACGCCGGAGAACTCGACCTCGGGGAGATCCTCGACGGCCAGGACCGGGGCGTCGGCAGCTTCCGGGTGCCGCTGGCCACGCTCAACAGGCACGCCTTCGTGACCGGGGCCACCGGCTCGGGCAAGTCGCAGACCGTGCGGCACCTGCTGGAGCAGCTCAGCCGCGCCCGCATCCCCTGGCTGGCCATCGAGCCCGCCAAGTCCGAGTACCCCGCCATGGCCGGGCGGCTCGACACCCCCGTCACCGTGATCAACCCGTCGGCGCCGGACAGCGTGCCGTTCAGCGTCAACCCGCTGGAGCCGGAGCCCGGCTACCCGGTGCAGGCGCACATCGACATGGTCAGGGCGCTGTTCATGGCCGCCTTCGACGCGGAGGAGCCGTTCCCGCAGATCATGTCGCTGGCGCTGCAGCGCGTGTACGAGGCCACCGGCTGGGACGTCGTCACCGGCGGCGCCGTACCCGGCTCGGAGGTACCGCCCACCGTGCCCACGCTGGAGCAGCTCCAGCAGCACGCCATGGACGTCATCAGGGAGATCGGCTACGGCCGCGAGGTGCAGGCGGACGTGGAGGGCTTCATCTCATTGCGGCTGCGCTCGCTGCGGGTCGGCTCGGCCGGGCGCTTCTTCGAGGGCGGCCACCCGGCCGACATCGGCGGGCTGCTGGAGCGCAACGTGGTCCTCGCCATCGAGGACGTGGCCAACGACGAGGACAAGGCGTTCCTGATGGGCACGCTGATCATCCGCATCGTCGAGCACCTGCGGATGCGCGCCCGCACCAGGAAGACCGCGAACCTCAGGCACGTGATCGTGATCGAGGAGGCCCACCGGCTGCTGCGCGACCGGGGCGCCGGACGCGCCTCCACCCACGCCGTCGAACTGCTCGCCGGGATGCTCGCCGAGATCAGAGCGTACGGCGAGGGCCTGGTCGTGGCCGAGCAGATCCCGACCAAGCTCGTCTCCGACGTGATCAAGAACACCGCGCTCAAGGTCGTCCACCGCCTGCCCGCCGAGGACGACAGGCAACTGGTCGGCGCCGCCATGAACCTCAGCGACGAGCAGTCCCGCCAGGTCGTCTCCCTGCCGCCCGGCGCCGCCGCCGTCTTCGCCGACGGCATGGACCGGCCGCTGCGCATCCGGGTACCGCTGGGCGAGTCGCGGGAGAAGACGCTGCCGGGGCCGCCGCCGCCCATAAGGGGACGGCGGTCGGCGGCGTGCGGGGCGCAGTGCCGTACCGGCCAGGCGTGCTCGCTCGTCGAACTGCGCGAGGCGGACGTGCTGGCCGACGCCCCCGCGTGGGCCTGGCTGCGCATCTGGTGCGACACGGTCGTCCTCGCCTACGTCAGCAACCGGCCGCTGCCCGGCGTGCCGCGCGTCCTCGCCGCCTCCTGGGCCGAACTGCCCGCGCGGCGCCGCGAGTGCCTGCTGGCCACCCTGGTCGAGCGGGCCGTCACCCGGCGGGCGTGGGCGCTGCGCAGCCTCTTCGACCCGGCGCTGCTCACCGCGAAGGCGGCGGAGAGCGCCGCCGCCCTGCTCGCCGCGAGCGAGAACGGCGGCGAGCGGCCGGGCGCCGCGTGGGTGATCCCGCAGGTGCGGTGGTTGCACGAGGTGGACAGGCTCTTCCCGTACGGTCACCCCGCCCCCGACCTGCACACCCCCGCCCCTGCCCTGGACTATCCGCTGTTCGGCGACGGCGGCCCCGCCGAACTCGTCCGTGCCGAACTGCTCGGCCACCGCGCCCGCGCCCTGCGCCACCACCCGCTGTCGATGGAGTTCCCGCACAACCGGGCGCTGGCCTGGCG
The DNA here is from genome assembly GCF_039525605.1 of Nonomuraea longicatena. Lineage (NCBI taxonomy): Bacteria > Bacillati > Actinomycetota > Actinomycetes > Streptosporangiales > Streptosporangiaceae > Nonomuraea > Nonomuraea longicatena. The sequence continues at coordinate 17,021 of NZ_BAAAHQ010000041.1, forward strand.
GGTCATCCTCGGCGACGACGAGAACGAGGGCGTGCTGCGCGACATCCTCACCGTCGCCCTCGGCGTCGAGGCCGCCGCGCGGACCAGGCACGTCGGCCAGACGATGGGCGCCGGATGGCTGGAGAGCGTGCTGTCGTGGCCGCGCCGGTTCGTGATGCCCTTCGACGGAGGAGAGGCGCCGGAAATCACCTTCGCCGAGTCTGGGTAGAACGTCGGGTGTGTGCTCACGCACACCCGACCTTCGACGCCGCATGGCCAACCTTGACTAGGATCCACCTATGACCCAGCTTCCCCTGCGGGCGCAGCTCGCGAGCGCCCTGGGCCGCAGCGCCGCCACCCTGTCCAGAATGACCGGGCGCGGCGACGGATCTGTCATCGGCGGGCGCCTCGGCCTCATGCTGGAGCCCGACCTGCTGCGGCAGCTCGCGCGCGACCGCAGGCTGGCCCTGATCAGCGCGACCAACGGCAAGACGACCACCACCCGGCTGATCGCCTCCGCGCTGCTCGAACTCGGCGAGGTGGCCAGCAACGCCTTCGGTGCCAACATGCCTGCGGGCCACGTCGCGGCGCTGTCGCAGCAGAAGCACGCGCCCTTCGGCGTACTGGAGGTGGACGAGAAGTACCTCCCCGAGGTCCTCGACACCACGGGCGCGGGCGTCGTCTGCCTGATGAACCTCAGCCGCGACCAGATGGACCGCGCGGCCGAGATCTGGCTGCTGGCCCAGAAGTGGCGCAGGTCGCTGTCCGGCAAGCCCACGCACGTCGTCGCCAACTGCGACGACCCCCTCGTCACCTGGGGCGCCTCGACGGCCGCCAAGGTCACCTGGGTCTCCGGCGGGCAGCGCTGGAAGGAGGACAGCTGGTGCTGCCCCGAGTGCGGCGGCCCGCTCGACCGCAAGCACAACGACTGGGCCTGCCGCGAGTGCACCTTCCACCGGCCGGAGCCCCACTGGATCCTCGACGACGACGCGGTGATCGACCCGCGCGGCCGCCGCTGGGTCCTCGACATCCAGCTCCCCGGCCTCGCCAACCGCTCCAACGCGGCGATGGCGCTCGCCGTCGCCGAGGCGTTCGGGCTGCCCGTCGAGCGCGCGCTGCCGAGGCTGCGCGAGGTCTCCTCCGTCGCCGGGCGCTACACCACCGTCGAGCGCGACGGCCGCCACGCTCGCCTGCTGCTGGCCAAGAACCCGGCCGGGTGGCTGGAGGCGTTCGACGTGGCCGCCTCGCAGCTGCCGATCATCCTGTCGGTCAACGCCCAGGGCCCCGACGGGCGCGACACCTCCTGGCTGTGGGACGTCGACTACCGCATCCTGCGCGGCCGTCCCGTGTACGTCACCGGTGAGCGGCGCCTCGACCTCGCGTTGCGCCTCGACGTCGCCGACGTGCCGTTCACGGTGGTCAACACCTTCGCCGACGCCCTGGCCGCCCAGCCGCCCGGCCGGGTCGAGGTGATCGCGAACTACACCGCCTTCCAGCAGATCCGATCGGAGTTCGGCCGTGCCGTATGACAGCGCTCTGCGCATCGTCTGGATCTACCCCGACCTGCTGAGCACGTACGGTGACCAGGGCAACGCCCTGGTCCTCGAACAGCGCGCCCGGCGCCGGGGCATCCAGGCGGAGGTCGTCCACGTGCGCTCGGCCGACCCGGTGCCGGACAGCGGCGACATCTACCTGATCGGCGGCGGCGAGGACCGGCCGCAGATCCTGGCCGCCGAGCGCCTGCGCCGCGACGGCGGCCTCCACCGGGCCATCGGCAGAGGCGCGGCGATGCTGGCCGTCTGCGCGGGCTACCAGATCATGGGCTCGTCGTTCGGCGGCGAGGAGGGCCAGCCGGTCGGCGGTGTGGGCCTGCTCGACATCTCCAGCACCCGGGGTCCGGCCCGCGCGGTCGGCGAACTCGTGGCGGAGGTGGACAGCGCGCTCAACCTGCCGATGCTGAGCGGCTTCGAGAACCACATGGGCGTCACCCACCTCGGGCCCGGCGTCCGGCCGCTGTCGCGCACCGTGGTCGGCGTCGGCAACGGCGACGGCTACGAGGGCTGCTATGCCGGGCACGTGATCGGCACCTACCTGCACGGCCCCGCCCTGGCCCGCAACCCGGCGCTGGCCGACCTGCTGCTCCACTGGGCGGTCGGCGACCTGCCGGCGCTCGACGACCGGTGGTACGAGGCGCTGCGCAACGAGCGCCTGGAGGCGGTGCTACCCAGCCCCCAATAGCCTCCCATGTGGCGGCCCCGCGCGGAGCCGTCAGTAGACGAGGGCCTGTGCGCCCTCGCTGACGGCCTCCTCGACGAACGCCGGGGCGCCCGCGATGCGCACGCCCTCGATGAGGTCGTCGACCGTGATCTCGCGGCGGGCCGCACACTGCGTGCACACCGTGACCCGGCCCGCTGCCAGCACCGCGTCGAGCAGGTCGGTGAGGGGTGCCGCGTGGGGCAGGTCGAAGTCCTTGGCGCGGCCCGGCAGCGCGAACCACGAGGCCTCGCCGGTGAGCCACAGCGACACGGGAACACCGCTCGCCAGCGCGGCCGCGGCGACGGTGAAGGCCTGATTGCAGCGCTCGGGGGCGTCGGCCCCCGCAGTCACCTTGATCACCAGTGATCGTCCCATGGCCGCCACCCTACCGCCCCCCGTCCTGCGGGGTCCTGCGGGACGGGGACGGGATAGAGTCGGAGGATGGACGTTGAGGTGCATGAGAGCCTTGAGCACATTGCGTTCCTGCTGGGCAGGTGGGAAGGCGCCGGGGTCGGGGGATATCCGACGATCGACAGCTTCAATTTCGGGCAGGAGATCGAGTTCGGCCACAACGGCAAGCCGTTCCTGACCTACACCAGCCGCACCTGGCTCCTCGACGAGGCGGGCGGGCGCGTGCGCCCGCTGGCGACCGAGACCGGCTACTGGCGGGCCCAGCCCGACCGGCAACTGGAGGTCGTGCTCGCGCACCCGACGGGCATCGTCGAGATCTACGTCGGCGAGGTCGTCTTCCACAAGATCGAACTCCGCACCGACGTGGTGGCGCGCACGCAGAGCGCCAAGGAGTACACCGCGGGCCACCGCCTCTACGGCCTGGTCAACGGCAACCTGATGTGGGCCTACGACATGGCCGCCGAGGGCCACCCGCTGACCTCGCACATGTCCGCCGAGTTGAAGAAGGTCGCATGAGCGGGCCGTTCACGGCGGAGGCCGTCGAGGCGATCAAGCGCCACATGAACGACGACCACGCGGACGACGCGCTCATCATCGTCCGTGGGCTGGGCGGGCGTCCGGCCGCCACGTCGGCGCTGACCAGCGGGCTCGACGCGGAGGCGATCGAGTTCACGATCGACGGCGGCGAGACGGTGCGCGTGCCGTGGGGCGAGACGCTGACCGAGCGCCCGCAGGTGCGCAAGGCGGTCGTCATGCTCTACCGCCGTTCGTGCGAGTCCCTCGGCATCCCCTGGCGCTCCGAGCACTGACCGTCACGGCCCAGAGCCGTCGGAGGCGGCGGCTCGGCACGAGAAAGGCCCCGGACTGTTTTCCGCCTGGGGTCAGGCGGGCTGGATGGACCATGGTCGGGATGGACCTCCCGCCCTCCAGCAGTCTCGGGGCCTCGGTGGTTGCCTCGTATTTCGCCGAAACGGCGCGAGACGTGGAGTCCGCACCGTTAGCGGACAACCACCTCGCTAGTCCAACTATGAATCACCATTGCGTGGACCACCTCCTTTCTGCGTGGAGTTGACGTTATGCGAGCCCCCAGAACCCGGGCAAGCGATTATTCTCGGGGCATGACGGAGACGCAGTGGCACGAGGAACTCCGCGCCAAGGGCTATCGGGTGACGCCCCAGCGGCAGCTGGTGCTGGAGGCCGTCAAGGAGCTGGAACACGCCACGCCGGAGGACATCTGCGTCAAGGTCCGCCAGACGGCGCGCGGCGTCAACATCTCCACGGTCTACCGCACCCTGGAGTTGCTCGAAGAGCTCGGCATGGTCACCCACACCCATCTGGGTCATGGCGCCCCCAAATACCACCTGGCCGCCGAGGCGGACCACGTGCACCTGGTCTGCCGCGACTGCGGCGAGGTCGGCGAGGTGGGGCTCGACATGGCCGCCGGGCTGGTCAAGGGGCTGGAGGAGAAGCTCGGCTTCGCCGCGGACGCCAGGCACCTGACCGTCTTCGGCCGGTGCAGGAACTGCCGATAGTCTGGAGAGCATGCGTAGCCCTCTGCTCGACCTTCCCGGCGCCGTCGCGGCGGACGCCCCTGACGCCGACGTGGCGGCTCACTACGGCGACCTGTTCGCCGAGCAGCGCGCGTTCGTCAAAGGGGAGGCGGTCGTCGACCGCAGCAACCGCGAGATCGTCCGTGTCTCCGGGGCAGACCGGCTGAAATGGCTCAACGACCTCACCTCCAACAAACTCGACACGCTGCAGCCGGGGGAGTGGACCCAGACGCTCGTCCTCGACCTCCAGGGCCGCGTCGAACACCACCTGACGCTGGTCGACGACGGCGCCGCCGTACTCGCGCACGTCGAGCCCGGTACGTCCGGCGCGCTGATCGACTACCTCGACCGGATGCGGTTCATGCTGCGCGTCGAGGTGTCCCGCGTCGACGACCTCGCGGTGGTCTCGACCTCGCAGGGCGACGCGTTCATCCCGCGCGAGGAACTCAACGAGGGGCTCGGCAGGCCGGCCGGCCTGTGGGCGTACGAGGCGTGGCGCATCGAGCACCACCAGCCCCGGCTGGGCTTCGACACCGACCACAAGACGATCCCCCACGAGGTGGGGTGGATCGGTCAGGCCGTCCACCTGACGAAGGGGTGCTACCGGGGGCAGGAGACCGTCGCCCGCGTCCACAACCTGGGCCACCCGCCCAGGCGGCTGGTGTTCCTGCACCTCGACGGCAGCGTCGACACCCTGCCCGTGCACGGCGCCCCGGTGATCTTCGAGGACCAGGAGGTCGGCACCGTCGGCTCGGCCGCCCGCCACCACGAACTCGGCCCGATCGCCCTCGCGGTCGTCAAGCGCACGGTCTCCGTCGACGCGCCCCTGCTGGCCGGTGGCGTCGCCGCCGCCCAGGAGGTCATCGTGCCGCCGGACGCCGGCCGCAACGTCAGCATCGACCCGGCTCTGCGGCGCCGCGTCCGCTAGGGTCGCGCGTGGACGACGGCGTGGACGCCAGTGTGTACGTCGGCAACGCCGGCAAGGACGCTGCGCTCGACCGAGGCTGGCTGCTCGGGCACTTCAAGGACCCGGGCGACCCGCGCCACTGCGCTGACGTGGAGATCAAGTGGGGTCTGCACCCGCAGGGCGAGGCCCGCTCTCGCTGGGTCCGGGGCGAGGAGCGCACCGCGCTCCTGCTTCTCGTCAGCGGCCGCTTCCGCGTCGAACTGCCCGGCCGCAGCGTCCTGCTGGAGGAGCAGGGCGACTACGTGGTGTGGGGGCGGGGCGTCGATCACTCCTGGATCGCGGAGGAGACATCGGTCGTCCTGACCGTACGGTGGCCGTCCGTGCCCGGCTACTGACCGGTCACGACGGCTTGCCGTTGACGACGAGCCGGGTCGTCTGCGGGAGGCTCATCTCATAGGTGGCGGAGCAGGCGCGCTCGCAGTCGAAGGACACCGTCAGCCGGTTGTCCGACCACGACTCCGAGTGGTGGCGGTTGCCGGTCCAGCGTAGGGTGCGGATGATGTGGAGGCCCGTGCCGTCGCCGCGCTTCACCTTGACGTCGACCGCCCCGTTCGTCTCGACGTCCACCTGGTCGCCGTCGAGTTCGTAACGTGAGGAGGTCGTCTCGGCGCGCGCCTGGTCCGGCTCGTTGTTCAGGTAGATCGCCGCTCCCACCGTCAGCGCCAGGACGCTCAACGCGACCGGCACCGACAACCCGATGAGGATCGTTCGCATGACAGCACCCTAGATACGGCGGCGGATCGGCTCCATGGCCTTGGTAGCCCGATTCGCAGTAGGGCAAACCCCACCCTACAGGTCGATCACCAGCGTGATCGGGCCGTCGTTGACCAGGGCGACCTTCATGTCCGCGGCGAACCGGCCGGTCTCCACCCGGGCGCCCAGCGCCCGTAGTTCGGCGATGACGGCCTCGACCAAGGGCTCGGCCACCGGGCCGGGGGCGGCGGCCTGCCAGGTCGGGCGGCGGCCTTTGCGGGCGTCGCCGTACAGGGTGAACTGGCTGACCACCAGCAGCGGGGCGCCGAGGTCCGAGCAGGACTTCTCGCCGTCGAGGATGCGCAGCCCCCACAGCTTGGCGGCCAGTCTGGCGGCGTGGGACGGGGTGTCGGTGTGGGTGACGCCGACCAGGACCAGCAGGCCCGGCTCGTCGATCGCGCCCACCGTCCGGCCTTCGACCGTCACCGACGCCGAACTCACCCGCTGCACCACCGCTCGCATGACATTCCATTGTGGTCCATGCGCGGACCCTTCGTAGACTCATGGGGAAAGGGGTGGAAATGTCGCTGGTTGTGGAAGTTGTCCGTTCCGGGTTCGTGGAGTCCACTCACCTGGCCCGGATGCTCACGGTGAGCGCCGACGGGGCACCCGTCCAGGCGTACGGTGCGGTCCACGTGCCCGCCTCGCCGCGCTCGTCGCTGAAGCCGGTGCAGGCGGTCGGCATGCTCCGCAACGGGCTGGACCTCGACGGCGAGCTGCTCGCCCTCGCCGCCGCGTCGCACTCCGGCGAGCCGTTCCACGTGGCCGGCGTGCGCCGGATCCTCGCCGGCGCGGGGGCGGAGGAGTCCGCGCTACGGTGCCCGGAGGACTATCCGGAGGACCGTACGGTCACCGACCGCGCGCGCGTCCTCATGAACTGCTCGGGCAAGCACGCCGCGATGCTGGCCACCTGCCTCGTCAACGACTGGCCCACCGGGAACTACCTCGACCCCGTCCACCCGCTGCAGCGCGGCATCCGCGCCACCGTCGAGGAACTGACCGGCGAACGCGTCGCCGCCTCCGGTGTCGACGGCTGCGGCGCGCCCCTGTTCTTCGTCTCGATGCTGGGGGTGACGAAGGCGTTCCGCGCCCTCGCGCTCGCCGCGCCGGGCAGCCACGAGCGCCGGGTGTTCGACGCGATGCGCACCAACCCCGAATGGACCTCCGGCACGACCCGGCCCGAGGCCCGGCTGATGCGCGCGGTCCCCGGGCTGGTGGCGAAGGTGGGCGCCGAGGGCTTCGACGCGTTCGTCTTCGAGGACGGCCGGGCGGGAACCGTCAAGATCGAGGACGGCTCGCCGCGCGCCCGTACTCCCGTGACGGTCGCCGCCCTGCGCGGCCTCGGCCTGGACGCGCCCGAACTCGCCGGCCTCGCCACCACTCCGTTGTACGGCGGCGGCCGCCCGGTGGGCGAGATCCGGCTCCGCAGTATCGTGCCCTAGCGTTCGCTCACCCTCGGAGGATCGCGGCGACTTCCTTCTGGCCCTTTTCGACCGCGTGCTGGAGGGCCGTGACGCCGTCGCGGTCGGCGAGGTCGCGGTCGGCTCCGGCGGCCAGCAGCAGGCGGACGATCTCCTGGTACGCCGCCGAGCCGTCACCCAGGATCACCGCCTCAAGGAGGCCGGTCCAGCCGAGGTTGTTGACGTGGTCGACGGCGATGCCGGTCTTCAGCACCTCGCGGACGTAGTCCACGTGCCCGCGCTCGCAGGCCGGGATCAGCGAGATCCCGCCGTACCGGTTCCTGATCGTGAGATCGGGCCCGGCGGGCAGCAGCGCCCGCATCATGGCCACGCTGCCCGTGACGCCCGTCACCAGCCACGGGGTGTCGCTCTGGGCGTCCAGCGCGTTGGGGTCCGCGCCGGCGGCGACCAGGATCTGGGCGACCTCGACGTGGTCGGCGGCTGAGGCCAGCAGCAGCGCGGTGCGGCGCCGGGAGTCGCGCGCCTCCAGGTTCGCGCCTTCGGTGACGGCCTCGCGTACGGCCTCGGCGTCTCCTGCGGCGGCGGCTGTGAGCAGTTGTTCGTCAAGCACGTCTGATCCTTTCACGGTGCTCGGTGAGGTACGTCCGGGTTCGGGGGATTTCGCCCGTTCCGCCCCTCCTCCGCAGGCCACCACCACCATGCCGAATCCGGCAAGCAGCAGTCCACGCCTGGTCACCGCACCCATCTCACTCTCCAACCCTCTTCCACACAGCATCACCCGAACAATCCAGTGCTCTGACCGTCATCCGTGGCCAGACCCGGTGAGAGCGTCACCCACCGGGCAGAAGGTGCTCCTGAGACAGCCGGTACGCCGCTTCGGGGCTGCGGTCAGCCGAGTTGGCCTTCGACGGCCTTCAGCCCCGCGCGGGCGATGGCCTCGTCGATCTCGCCGCTGGGGGCGCCGCCGACGCCGATGCCCGCGATCGGCGCGCCGCCGGACGCCACGGGAATCCCGCCCGCCAGCAGCAGCGTGCCGGGGATCGCCGACAGCGCCGGGTTCTTGATCGCCGACGTCGGCTGGCCGAAGGACACGGACGTGAACGCCTTGCGGCGGGCGGACTCCTCGGTCTGGGGTCCGGCGCCGTCGCCCTTGACGATCAGGCGGGTGGCGCCGGAGCGGTCCACGATGGCCACGGTCACGCGCTGCTTCTGCTTGGCGGCCTCCTTCAGTGCCGCGTCCGCGATCTTCATGGCGGCGTCGGAGGAGAGGACGGGCTGCTGGACGACGGCCTGGTTCTTGGCGGTCGCAGCCGCTTCGACGGCGGCCGACGCGACAGTGGCCGCGGACGTCGGCGCGGCCTTTACGGCCGATGCGGCGGCGAGCGCCTGGGCAGGCGGCTGGGCCGAGACGGCCTGCGCGGATGCGGGTACGGCCTGAGCGGCGGCGAGGCCGCCGACGAGGGCGAGCCCGGCGAGTGAGCCGATCACCGTGCGCTTGTTCATGAGGTCTGCTCCCGTTCCGGTCGTTTGCGTTGTCACCAGCGTGCCGTCGGGGCACCGGCCCGCCATCGAGAGACCGATGGACCCGTGCGGGAGAATCGATGGAGGGCCAGGTCAATCGAATGGTTGATGTGCGAGGTCGAGACCGTGACTAGCGTCGGCCCTCTGGACGAGGAGGGCAGGATGGAACGGGTCTGGCTCAACCGGGCCATGCACGCCGGGTTCTTCCTGCTGCTCGCCGCCTCGGCGTCGCGCCTGGTGGTGCGGCACGCGATGGACACCAGGACGATCGTGTCGCTGGCCGTCGCCGCTCTGCTGGCCGTCGTGTACGCCGGAGGCGTCGCCCTGTGGGATCGCCTCGGCAGAGGCGGCAGGCTGGCCTGGCTGGCCGTGGTGCTGGCCTGCTGGCTGGTCGTGGCCGAGTTGGCCCCGTCGTTCGCCTGGTGCGCGATCCCGCTGCTGTACCTGTGCCTGCGACTGCTGTCGCTGCGCCTGACGCTGGTGGCGGCGGCGGTGCTCACGATCGCGGTGATCATCGCGCAGATCAGCCTGGCGGACCGGTTCGACCCGAGCCTGGTACTGGCGCCGATCGCGGTGGCGGCGATGACCATCGTGATCTTCTGGGAGCTGAGGAAGGCGGGAGTCATGCAGGAGCGCGAGCGGCTCTCGCGCGAGATCCACGACACGCTCGCCCAGGGGCTGACCAGCCAGCGGATGCTGCTGCAGGCCGCCGACCGGGTGTGGGAGTCCGATCCCGACCAGGCCAGGGTGTACGTCAGGACCGCGATCGACGCGGCGGGGGAGAACCTCGACGAGGCCCGCAGGTTCGTCCGCGACCTCGGCCCGGCGCCGCTGGCGCTGCGGTCTCTGCCCGACGCGATCCGGGCGCTCGGGGCGGAGTTCCGGCTGGAGGGTACGGAGTACCCACTGGACGACCGTACCCAGGCCGTGCTGTTGCGGGTGGCGCAGGGCGCGCTGGCCAACGCGCGCGAGCACGCGCACGCCGACCGGGTGATCGTCACCCTGTCCTATCTGGAGGGGGAGGTGACGCTCGACGTGTACGACGACGGTGTGGGTTTCGACCGGACCATGGCGGTCACGAGAGCGGGCCGAGGGTACGGCCTGCGGATGATGCGTGACCGGCTGAAGGAAGTGGGCGGCACGCTCACCGTGGAGAGCGCGCCCGGCGAGGGCACCGCCCTGGCGGCCCGGATCCCGGTGGGCGCCACCGGCGGGGAGACGGACCCGGGCGAGGAGGCGACACGCAGGCAGGAGGGCCCGGGTAGGAAGGGGTCCGGTGTGAGGAGGGGGCCGGAGTGAGGCTGTTCCTGGTTGACGATCACCCGGTGGTGCGGGCGGGGATCGCCGCGCTGGTCGGCGGCGAGTCCGACATGGAGATCGTGGGGGAGGCGGAGAACGCCGAGGACGCCCTGCGGCTGATCGCGTTGCGCGAGCCGGACGTCGTCCTCATGGATCTGCAGCTCGGCGACGGGCCGGACGGTGTCGAGGCCACCCGCAAGGTCCGCGCCCTGCCGACGGCGCCGCAGGTGCTGGTGCTGACGACGTACGAGACCGATTCCGACATCGTGCGGGCGATCGACGCCGGTGCGACCGGGTACGTCCTGAAAGCCTGCCCGCCCGACGAACTGTTCCAGGCGATCCGGGCGGCGGCCCGTGGGGAGACCGCGCTGTCGCCGAGGGTCGCGACCCGGATGATGCGCAGGATGCGCGATCCCGGCCCGGCCCTGACAGCGCGCGAGATCGAGATTCTCGAACTGCTGTCGAAGGGCGCGGGCAACAAGGAGATCGCCAGGGCGCTGTTCATCACGGAGGCGACGGTCAAGACCCACCTCAATCACGTGTACGGCAAACTCGGCGTGGACACGCGCACAGCCGCCGTCAGCAAAGCCGTCGAGCTGGGATATATCCGTCTATAGGATCACCTGGGCGATACGGTCCACCGTCTCGAACGGGTCCCCCATGCCCAGCCGGTTCTTGGTGATGCCGATCGACAGCCCGGAGGCCCGGTCGGCGAAACCGGCGGTGCCGCCGCTGCCGCCGTACCCGAAGACGGACTGGCTCGTGATCGTCTGCGTGAGCCCGACCGCGTAGCCGAGCCCCCAGGTCGCGGGCGCGCCGGTGGTCTCGTCCAGGCCGGAGACCTGCGGCGAGGTGGCCTCGGCCAGCCGCTCGGGCGAGATCAGCCGCCCGGCCAGCAGCGCGTCGTACATCGTGGCCAGCGCCCGCGCGGTGGCGGTCGCCCCGGCGTCGGAGGTCAGCACGTCGGCGCGGTTGCTGAAGGCTGCGTCCGGCAGGCCCTGGAGCGGCGCGGCGGTGTAGCCGTCCACGACCCTGAAGAACGGGATCTGGGCCATGACCTCGGGCGGCAGCTCCATGGCCGGGCCCTCCGGGTCCTCGATGACCGCGAGGCGGGGCAGCTCGGACTCGGGCAGCGCCAGGAACAGCTCGTTCGCGATGCCGAGCGGCTCGGCCACGGTCTCGCGCAGCAGCTCGGAGATCGTCTTGCCGGTGGCCCGGCGGGCGACCTCGCCGACGACGTACATGAACGTCTGCGGATGGTAGCCCATCTTCGTGCCCGGCTCCCACCAGGGGGTGGCGGCGGCGATGCGCTCGCACATGCCCTGCCAGTCGGCGATGTCGGCCGCCGTGGTGTCCAGCGGGACGCCGGGGACGCCGAGCCGGTAGGTGAGCGCGTGCCGCAGCGTGGCCTTGTCCTTGCCGTGGGCGCCGAACTCGGGCCACAGCTCGGCGATGGGGGCGTCGAAGTCGACCTGGCCCCGCTCGGCCAGGATGTGCGCGACCGTGGTGATCATGCCCTTGCCCGTCGAGGTGACGTACACGGGGGTGTCGGAGGTGAAGGGGCGGCCGGTCGCGGGGTCGGCGACGCCCGCGACCGCGTCCACGATCTGCTCGCCGCTCTTGAAGACGGCGACCTGGACGCCGCGCTCGGTGCCCGACTCGACGAGCTCGTCGATCACGGCCTGTACGTTCTTCTGCGTGTCAGTCATGCGGGTAAGACGGGGGCCTGGCCGAAAAGGAATCGGTCCGACCTGAAGATTTTCTCAGAGCGACCGGAGCTGCCTCGTGGCCGAGATCGCGCCCGACGTGGTCGTGGTGAAGGTGCGCATGGACCCGGCGAACTTCGACAGGTCCCACTCGGCCGGGCCGTGGTACCAGTACAGGTTGTCGGCCTGCTGCCCGTCGCCGGTCACCGAGGCGACCAGCCGCGACCAGTGCTCGACCCCGTCGAAGATCACCGCATAGGGCAGGTAGCGGGAGAAGAGCTCGACCCGGTGCTGCTCGGGCACGTCGCCGAGTTCGCCGGAGAACAGGTACTCCCGAAAACCCATGGTGTGCGCGAGCGCGGCCGAGCCCTTGGCGGTCTTGGCGGGCATGTACTGGCCGCCGACGGTCAGTGCGGCGCCGCCGATGACGACGGCCAGGCCGAGCAGGCCGTACGTGGTGAACCAGGCCAGCGCCGCCGTGGCCAGCAGCCCCGCCACGATCAGGACCGCGCCGATGACGGTCCAGCGGGTGCGCTCGCTGTCGGGGCGGCGGGCGAACCAGCCCTGGCGGACGACGTCCGCGTACAACTCGTCGCGGACCTTTCCGAGGTTCTGCGCGAACGACCCGGACAACTGCGACAGCAGTACGGCCTCGCGCCCGTCGAACACCGCGTCGTACAACGCCCTCTCGTACGGCAGCAGCGTGTCCATCGGCGCGGACGGCAGCCTGACCAGCATCCAGTCCGGCGCGTCGTAGACCTGCCTGGGCTGCTCGTCGATGCGCAGGAAGCCGCGTACGGCGAGGTCCACGATGGTCGCGGTGACGTCGACCACGTCGGCCTGCTCGTCCACCAGCGTGCCGATCTGGCCGGGGCGTACGCCGTCCGGCGGGGTGAAGTGCCCGTCGAGGACGGCTGCGACGCGGTGGTCCTGCCCGGCCGCGCGGGCGTCGCGGCCCCGCGTCCAGTAGAGGAGGGTGACGCCGCCGAGCATCAGCACCAGCAGCCCGGCGAGGGCGCCGCCGGTGACGGTGTTCAGCGTGAACGCGGCCGCCAGCGAGAAGCGGCGCTCCAGGATCGGGGCGCCGGACGTGGTGCCGCCGGGGTAGCCGACGACGACGGTCAGCGCCTGGCCGGAGGCGAGGTTCTCCTGCTCGAAGTCCGCCTGGGTGGCGCTGTGGTCCATGGAGGCGCTGGTGCAGCCGATCGCCGAGGTGAGCGCGCCGGCGAAGCAGGTCAGGTTCTGGACCATGCCGCCGGTGACCCTGACCGTGGCCTTGGAGACGGGGACGTTCCAGCCGCTGACGGCGAACCAGCGCAGCTCCTGTACGTCACCGGACGGCGTGACCGCCCCCGCCACCTCGTAGGTGACGGTGGCGGGCGCCCTGACCGTGAGCACGTCCCCGGTGAGGGTGCCGCCCTTGACGTTGGACAGGCGGTAGAGACGGTCGTGCTCGTCGTCGTAACGGGTCCTGGTGAGTACGGTGCGCCTGACCTCGCCGGGGGTCTGGCTGCCGATCTTCTCGCTGACCTGGAGGACGCCGTCCTTGCGGAGGTTGATGGTGGTTTCACTGGTGATGGTTCCGGGCGCGCTCCCGACGCCGGCGGGAACCGAGGTCACCGCCATCGCCGCGGCGGGCGTCGCACTCACCGCCATCGCCACGGCGCCCAGCGTGGCCAGCATCAGCCTGATTCCCGTCATGGCGGCACATCGTATCGGTTGCCCCTTGAGGGCAACTTTCAGCGTTGGACGGCAGATCTCCGGCCGGATATGCCGCATCTTCCCGTTCAGAGGGCGAACGGATCCGCCCGCCCCGTGTAGTGCTCCGGTAGGCGGACGTCGGTCAGGGGGATCACTTGGCCGGTGGGAGCTTTACCGCGCGAGGTGGTCTGCCGCAACCGCTTCTGGCAGAGTTCGGTCGGGGTCTGGCTCAGGACGAGGTTGGCGTAGCCCTCCTTCCGCAGCTCGAAGCAGAGCGCCTTGATCAACCGGGCGGACAGCTTCGGATGGCGGCGGGAGTCGACAAGGTGGAAGTAGCGGAGTTCGCAGGCGTCGGGGGTCGGATGCCCCAGAACCGCGCCGATGACACCGAGCAACTCACTCCGATGGTCCTGATCGAGTACCAGCAGAAGACGCTGCTCACCGGCGCCGGTGTCCTGGAAGATCTGACGGCGCAGTTCGGCGACGCTGCGCAAACCGGTCAGCTCGGTCACCAGCGGTTCGTCGTAGGGCTCGTAGTCGCGGACGCGGTCTGCGTAACCCAGCTTGAGGTCGAGATACTCCTCGTGCTCGCACGGCATCAGCCACCCGTGTTCACGCCCGCAGCCGGGATCCCAGTGGTAGGCGTAGTGGATGAGAGAGGCGGCCAGGTCCGGGTGGGCGCTGGCCCAGATGTCGTCGAAGACGAACCAGGGCCGAAGGCCGAAGATGTCCGTGTGCAAGGCCATCTGCGCCAGGTGTTCGCCGACCTGGACCAGGGTCCGCTCGGGCCGCCGACCGTCTTTCGGCGTGAAGGTGCGCAGGTGTTCCATCGCCGCCCGGTGCGCTTGGTCGTGTGGCTCGGGGAAATCTCTGGCGTCGCCCGCGAACCGGTTGAGACGATCGAGGGCGGATGCGATGCCGTCTTCGTCCGGGGCCACCAAAGCTCTGAGGTCGAGGAGATAGCCGGGCCAGTTGTCCGGATTCTCGATGGGCCGGCGAAGTGCGGCGCCGAACTGAGGCAGCCGCACACCGGGGAAGACACTGGTCTCATCCCAGCCGAGGGTGTCGTGCCTGTCCTCTAGGGAGAAGAACAGGAAGTAGGTGGCGCCGACGTCGCCGGTTGACGGTGCGGCGAGTTCCTCGCAGCGGAAGGGCGCGACGAACGGCGCCGGCCCGGGAGCGACGGCATCGGGCAGCGGCCAGGACGGATGGACGGCGTAGGCCCAGCGGTCCGGTTGTTCGGCGACGCGGGCGTCGTCGACGAAGTAGAACGCCTCCTCCAGATTCGTGCCCATGCTGCTGATGCGGATGCTGTGGGCATCGATGTGCAGCTCACTGTCGGCCCACAGCTGCATCCGAATCCGGCGGCGTAGTTCGACCAGGTCCTCCGGAGGGGTGTCGCCGCATTCCACGAGCCGCTCCAGCTCGTAGGGTGCATCGTCCAGGTCGGCGTGCGCGCGGTCGAGGCCGCCCGGCTCCCACAAGCCGCGAAACCAGTCCAGGACGGTGCGGCCAGGCACGTGCCGGACTCTTTTGCACAGCGGCCCGGCCTCCCAGTCGCGATGGATGAAGTACATCAGATGCGGACTCCTGAGGTGATGGTGGCTGACCGGCCAGGTCACCGACCCTTCGGTGCGTGATCGAGCGTCGGGTCAGCTGCGCGGCCCAGAACCCGTGACGACCCTTGTGTGGTTCTGTCCGGGTCCAGCGCCAGTCGACACGAGCCAGGTCTCATCCGAGCCGACTCTTCGTCACGAGTCGGGTTTCGGCCGGGGCGGAGGAGAACTCGGTGATCGCCGGTCGGCCGACTCCGCCCGGATTAGAATGCCGACCGGCTCAAGACGATCTCCTCGGGCGAGGAGCCGAGCACGGCGGCGGTTCCCGGCCGGCGTGCTCGGTGCGCCCGGGGGGTCGGAGCTCATGTCGGCAGCCTGGAGTGCCCGAGGTGGATATGCGCGGCCTGACGCGACCCCCGTTGATCGCCTCGGCCGCCCTTGCGGCGGCGATTTGCTCGGCTATTTCGGGATGCGCGAGTACGGACGCCGGCGCCCCGGCACCGTCTTCACCGGCGCCCGTGCTGATGTTCGTCGGCGACAGTTTCACGGTGGGCTCCGGCCCGGTGCCCACCGGGCGCGCCTACGCCGCCGAGACCGCCCGGCTGCTCGGCGCGCAGCCGGTGATCGCCGGGGCGGGTAGCACCGGCTACCTCAACCGGGGTCGCGTCGGCCGCGACTTCCTGACCTCCTTCGAGGTCGAGCTGTCGTGGCGCCCCGCCCCCGAGGTGCTGGTGATCTCCGGCGGCCACAACGACCGCCGCTGGGGCACGCCCGTGCTCAGGCAGGCGGCGAGCAGGCTGCTGTGGACGGTGAAGGCCCGCTGGCCGCGGACCCGGGTGGTGATGGTGGGGCCGATCTGGATCGACCGGGCGCCGCCCAAGGCGTACGCGGTGCGCGACGCGCTCGCCGAGGTGGCGGCGCAGGAGGGTGTGGCCTTCCTCGACCCGCTGCGTGAACGGTGGGTCACCGGCGACCGGGCGGAGGTGCTGCTACCCGACGGCGTGCACCCGACGCTCGCGGGTCACGCCCGCCTGGCCCGGTGGCTGTCCCGGCGGCTGGCCGACAGCGCGGCCCCGACGAACGGGCCGTCGGCGCGGCCCCGACAACCGGCGTCGGTCCAGGGGCCTGGTCGGTCGCTACCGGGTTACCAGGGGCCGTAGGGGCCGCTGTTGCCGCGTCCGCCCATGCCCTTCACGGCGGGCTTGACGTCGACGACGTACACCGTGGCGGCGATGATCGAGGCGATGATGAAGATGCCACCGCTGAACAGCGCGTTGAGCCCGATGAACGCCTGCCCGCCGACCATGAGGAACTGGTTGACGTAGGACCAGGCGACGGCGGCCGAGATGAGCGTGGCCACGCCGAGGATGAGCAGCCAGATGTTCTTCTTGAGCTTCCCGGCCGAGGTGAACGCGTCGGCGGGGACCCGCAGGGCATGGATCAGCGCGTAGGCCGACATGACCAGGATGCCGCCCGCCAGCACAAGGAAGAGAAGGTTGAGGACTGCGTTGATCAGACTCATGATGGCTCCGCCTCAGGCTGCGATGTCGGCCCCAGCCTAGTGCGCGAGCATGCCGGGCGGGGACCCGAAAAGGCCCGCCCCGAAGGAGCGGACCCGTCGGTCGGATCGGTGGCGGCCGTCAGGACTTGGCCTTGGTGGTGCGGGTGGGCTTCTTGGCCGGAGCGGACTCCTCCAGCTCCGGAGCGGCCTGGTGGTCGCCCTTGGTGACGACCTTGCGGCCGCGCGAGGCGAACTCCTCGTAGACCTCGGTGGCCTTGTGGCCGATCTCGTCGGCGTAGGCGCGGGCCTTGCCGGGGAAGTCCTTGGCGAAACCCTCGGCCTTGCCCGTGAGCGTACGGGCCTTCTCGGGCAGGTCCTTGGTGAGCTCCTGGCGGCGGGCCTGGAGCTTGTGGAGCTGCTCGGGCAGCTCGCGCAGCTTCTCGACGGCGTAGTCGCCGGCGCCCGCGACCGCGTAGAACGGCTTGGACTCGGTGAGCTTCTTGACCTCGGTGGCGAGCGTCATGGGTCGACCTTCCTTGGTTCCTGGGTGACTGTGCCGTTGCCGGAGGGCGCCGTCGCGTAAGGCGCGAGAGCGGCGAGAAACTCCTCGGGCAGCAGGTCGGCGTCCGGTGCGGAGCCGTGCTGGGCGGGCTGCGCCGCCTCGGCGTGGTTCTCCTTGCGGAACGACTCATAGATGTCGATCAGCACCTGGCGTTGCCGCTCGGTGATGTGGGTGTCGGCTCTGATCGCCGTCTCCACGTCGCTCGGCGGCTCTTTGTCCTCGATGAGGCCCGCCTGCACGTAGAGCGCCTGCGCCGAGATGTGGAGGCCCTTGGCGATCTGGTTGAGGATCTCCGCGCTCGGCTTGCGCAGGCCGCGCTCGATCTGGCTGAGGTAGGGGTTGGAGACCCCCGCCGCCGCCGCCAGCTGACGCAAGGAGATCTTGGCCTGCTGGCGCTGCTCGCGGATGTACTCGCCGATCGAGCCGACCTTGGGTAGTGCCATGTCTTCAGTGTGCCCCACGGTGCTTGCAATTGCAAACGCGGAGCTAGCAACTGCAAGCACCTAGAGCGGGATCACCCACAGAGCGGCCGCCGACACCAGCAGTCCGGCCGCCAGGGTCAGCAGTGCGTAGCGGGTCCGGGCCGACAGTTCGGGGGCGGGCTTGACCAGGCGATCGACTCTTGCCATGACGCTCTGCGCCCCCACGCCGAGCATGCCGTGGGGGGCGGGCAGGGCGCCCGCCGTACCGAAGCGGAGCAGTGCGGTGGCCAGCCGGCGGGGCGAGCAGTAGCGGCGGGCCCGGTCGTCGGCGGCCATCTCGATGAGCAGCTCGACCTGGGCCTGGGCCTCGCGCACGGTCTTCGACCAGGGCAGCGCCCGGCCCAGCGCACCGAACGGCAGCAGCACCAGGTCGTGGCGCTCGGCCACGTGGGCGGCCTCGTGGGCGAGCACGGCGGTCAGTTCGTCCTCGGACAGCAGTTCCATCGCGCCCGCGCTGATCACCACCTGCGAGCGCAGGCCGGGCACGCAGTACGCGGCGGCGCCCGGATGGTCGAGCACCCGCACGCCGGGCATGAAGGGGTCGTCGCGGGCGATCAGCGCCAGCACCATGCGATGGCGGTGGCGGGCCCGCAGCACCTGCACACCGGCGGCGATCAGCACCACGACCAGCGCGGCCAGCGCGGTGAGCCCGGCGGCCATGGCGAAGGCGTGGGGAAGGTCCCACGGCTCGGCGGGGGTCTGGCCCTCGGCGAAGGCGAACAGCCCGTGGAGCAGCCCCTGGTGGTAGGGCTCGACGCCGTAGGCGAGCATGGCCCCCGTGGTGGCGAGGCCCCACGCCACTCCGACGGCCTGCCAGAGGATGATGGCCGTCTTGGGCGCGCGGTAGGTCCACCGGGCCGAGGTGAAGCGCCAGGCGCCGAGCGCGCACGCGGACGCGAGCAGAGCAAGCGCCGCCGCGGTGATCACTCGTCCTCCAGCTCCGTGAGTGCTTTGCGCAGGATCTCCGCCTCAGGCCCCGAGACGGCCTGGGCGAAGCGGGTCAGGGCGGCCGATCGGTCGCCCGTCATCTCCAGAGCCTCAAGCATAAGCTCGGCGATGTAGCTGTCGCGGCTTTCCGCCGGTTCGTAGCGCCAAGCCCGGCCGTCGCGGGTGCGGTCGAGGAAGCCCTTGCGGGTCAACCGGTCGAGTACGGTCATCACCGTCGTGGGGGCGAGGTCGCGGTCCTCGATGAGGCGGCCCACCTCGCGGGCTGTCTGCGGGCTGCTCTGCGCCCAGAGGATGTCCATGATGCTGCGCTCAAGCTCGCCAAGACCCTTCACACGCTCCAGCGTAGTACTACAGGCTGTCGAGCAGCCATCCGGGACACGGGTGAGACGGACGTCACCTTGGTGCACGGGGATATCACCCCCCAAGGGATGGACCCCGTGGTCAGGGGCCGCCACGAGATCCTCGCCGCCTGCGAAGCGCCGCCACTCCCGAGTACGACGGCGTCCTGGAGGCGTTCACCCGAGCGCGTCCCACGGCAGGGTGAGCTCGCCGAGCCGCCACCGCGCCCGCCCGCCGAGGGGCGGGGTGCGCGGCACCGGCCACCTCGCCGACAGCACCCCGACCGAGGCCAGCCAGCGCTGCCGCAGCCCGTGGGCGCCGTAGGGGGCGCTGACCGCCCACGCGTGGTCGAAATCCTTCAGGAAGGCGTGGACGCGCTCGCCCGGCACGTTGCGGTGGATGAGCGTCTTCGGCAGCCGGTCGGCCAGGTCGGAGGGTCGCTCGAAGGCGTCGAAGCGGGCGGAGAACGTCAGCGTGCGCGGCCCGCTCCCGTCGAGGCCGACCCAGACCGCACGGTGTCCGGTCTCCGAGCAGGTGCCCTCGACCAGGACGCCGCCCGGGGCCAGCCGCCCGGTCAGCAGGTCCCAGTAGTGCCAGGCGTCGGCCTCGCCGTACTGGCGCAGGACGTTGAAGGCGCGCACGACGTCCGGCGGGCGCGCGACGGGCAGCTCGAAGCCGCCCAGCCGGAACGACAACCCCTCCCGCTCGTACGGCCGGGCCAGCGCCACCCGCGCCGGGTCGATCTCGATGCCGACCACCTCGACGTCCGGCCGGATCGCCCGCAGCCGCTCGAACAGCTCCAGCGTCGTGGTGTGCGAGGCGCCGTAGCCGAGGTCGACGACCAGCGGGCGGTCGGCGGCGCGCAGCACCCGCCCGTGCACGGCGGCGAGCCAGCGGTCGGCCCGCCGCAGCCGGTTGGCCCCCGTGGTGCCCCGGGTGATCGCCCCGACGGGCTTAGGCACCGACCCGGTGCACCTTGTGCTGGGCCGCCTGGGCGCGCGGCCTGATGACCATGCGGTCGACGTTGAAATGCGCGGGCCTGGTGACGCACCAGGCGATGGCGTCGGCGACGTCGTCCGAGGTGAGCGGGTCCGGCACGCCCGCGTAGACGCGCTCGGCCGCCGCCGCGTCGCCTCGGAACCTGGTGACCGCGAAGCCCTCGCTCTTGACCATGCCCGGCGCGATCTCGACCACGCGCACCGGCTGTCCGACGAGTTCGAGGCGCAGGGTCTCGACCATGGAGGTCTGCGCGTGCTTGGCGGCGCAGTAGCCGCCGCCGCCCTCGTAGGAGACGAGCCCGGCGGTCGAGGTCAGCATGACCAGCACGCCGTCGCCGGACTCGATCAGACGCGGCAGGAGGGCCTGCGTGACGCGCAGGGACCCGAGGACGTTCACGTCGTACATGCGCTGCCAGTCGTCGAGGCGGCCCTCGGCGACGCTGTCGGCGCCGAGCGCGCCCCCGGCGTTGTTGACCAGCACATGGCAGCCGTCCACCTGCTCGGCGAAGGCCGCGACCGACGACTCCGAGGTGACGTCGAGGAGCACGGGGACCACACCCGGCGCCTGCGCCGCGAGCTTCTCCAGACGGTCGAGGCGGCGCGCTCCCGCCACGACCCGGTAGCCCTCCGCGGCCAGCCGCCGCGCGGTCGCCGCCCCGATGCCGCCGCTCGCACCGGTCACCACTGCCGTCTTCGTCATGGGGGACATCCTTTCATGGGAGATTTCGGGGGGAATGCGAAGAAGATCGGGTCCGTTGTACGGTGGTTGGAGGTGGTGTGGGTGAAGCGGCGACGGGTGAACCGGGTCGCGACCATCAGCATGCACACGTCCCCCTTGGACCAGCCGGGGACGGGCGACGCGGGTGGCATGAACGTGTACATCGTCGAGACCGCCCGGCGGCTCGCCCAGCTCGGCGTCGAGGTGGAGGTCTTCACCAGGCAGACCTCCCGCGACCTGCCGCCGGTCGTGGAACTCGCCCCAGGGGTCTCGGTCAGGCACGTGCACGCCGGGCCGTACGAGGGGCTGGACCGGGCCGACCTGCCCAGCCAGCTCTGCGCGTTCGCCTCCGGCGTGC
Organism: Nonomuraea longicatena; assembly: GCF_039525605.1. Taxonomy (NCBI): domain Bacteria; kingdom Bacillati; phylum Actinomycetota; class Actinomycetes; order Streptosporangiales; family Streptosporangiaceae; genus Nonomuraea; species Nonomuraea longicatena. The sequence continues at coordinate 38,047 of NZ_BAAAHQ010000041.1, forward strand.
TGCGCACCGAGGCCATGTACGAGCCGGGCCGCTACGACCTCGTCCACTCCCACTACTGGCTGTCCGGTCACGTCGGCTGGCTGGCCAAGGAACGCTGGGGCGTGCCGCTCGTGCACACCATGCACACCATGGCCAAGGTCAAGAACCTCCTGCTCGCCGCAGGGGACCGGCCCGAGCCCACCTCCCGCGTCCTCGGCGAGGAGCAACTCGTCGAGGTCGCCGACCGTCTCGTCGCCAACACCTCGGACGAGGCCGACGAACTCAGGAACCTGTACGGTGCCCCCGACGAGCGCGTCTCCGTCGTCAACCCCGGCGTGGACCTCCAGATCTTCCACCCCGGCGGCCGGGACTCCCGGGCCGCCGCCAGGGACCGGCTCGGACTGCCGCAGGACGCCCACGTGCTGCTGTTCGTCGGCCGCGTCCAGCCGCTGAAGGCCCCTGACGTGCTCCTGAAGGCCGCCAGTCGGATGCTCGTCGAGGAACCGGCACTGCGCGGGCGCCTGACCGTCGTCTGCGTCGGCAGCCCGTCGGGCAACGGCATGGCCCGCCCGAACGTGCTGGGCGACCTCGCCGCCGAACTCGGCATCGCGGACGTCGTCCGGCTGGTGCCCGCCGCGCCGCAGCACGAGCTGGCCGACTGGTACCGGGCCGCCGACGTCACCGCCGTCCCCTCCTACAGCGAGTCGTTCGGGCTCGTCGCCCTGGAGTCGCAGGCGTGCGGCACCCCCGTGGCCGCGGCGGCGGTGGGCGGGTTGCGCACCGCCGTACGGGACGGGGTGTCCGGTGTGCTCGTGGACGGCCACGACCCGCACCAGTGGGCGCGGGCACTGCGCCGCTTCACGGGCTCCCCACGCTGGGCGCGGGGCCTGTCGGACGGCGCCCGCGCGCACGCGGCCGCCTTCGGCTGGCAGAACACCGCCGCCCGGCTCCTGGACGTCTACACGGGCGCCGTCGCCCACCTGCACCGTGTACCCGCCGGGCTGAACTCCTAGGGTGGACGGCGTGAGCACACGTGAGACGGTGGCGGCCGCGCTGAAGGCGGCGGAGGTGCCGTTCGAGGAGCCGAGGCCGGGCGCGTTCCTCGCCACCCTGCCGGGCAGGCGCAAGCTCGACACGATGACCTGGCTCGTCGTGGGCGAGCAGGCCCTGCTCGTCGAGGCGTTCTTCTGCCGGCAGCCGGACGAGAACCACGCCGAGTTCTACCGCTTCCTCCTCGGCAAGAACGGCGGCATGTACGGCGTGCACTTCTGCCTCGACGCCGTCGGCGACGTCCACCTCGTGGGCCGCATCCCGCTCGCCGCGGTCTCGGAGCAGGAGGTCGACAGGGTGCTCGGGTGCGTGCTCACCTACTCCGACGACTGGTTCAACACCGCCCTCGAACTCGGCTTCGCCGGGGCCATCAGGCGCGAGTGGGCCTGGCGGGCCAAGCACGGCCAGCCGCTCAAGAACCTCCAGGCGTTCGCCCACTTCGCCGATCCGGCCCGCGCGGAGGGTTGAGAGGGCTCGCCCTAAGATTGGGCGCATGGCGACTTTGGTGCTACTTCGACACGGCGAGAGCGACTGGAACGCGAAGGGCCTGTTCACGGGCTGGGTGGACGTGAGCCTGTCCGCCAAGGGCGAGGAGGAGGCCCGGCGCGGCGGACGGTTGCTCACCGAGGCCGGTGTCCTGCCCGACGTCGTGCACACCAGCCTGCTGACCAGGGCGATCCAGACGGCCCAGCTCGCGCTCGGCGAGGCGGGCAGGGGCTGGCTGCCCGTCCGGCGCTCGTGGCGGCTCAACGAGCGCCACTACGGCGCCCTCCAGGGCAAGAACAAGGCGCAGACCAGGGAGGAGTTCGGCGACGAGCAGTTCAAGCTGTGGCGCCGCTCCTACGACACCCCGCCGCCGCCCATCGCGGACGACGACGAGTTCTCGCAGGCCGGCGACCCCAGGTACGCGCACCTGCCGAGCGAGCTGCAGCCGCGCACCGAGTGCCTGAAGGACGTCGTGGCGCGCATGCTGCCCTACTGGTACGACGCGATCGTGCCCGACCTCGCGGCCGGTCGCACGGTGCTCGTGGCCGCGCACGGCAACTCGCTGCGCGCCCTGGTCAAGCACCTCGACGGCATCGGCGACGCGGACATCGCCGAGCTGAACATCCCGACCGGCATCCCGCTGGTGTACGAACTCGACGCCGACGGCAAGCCGCTGTCCAGCTCCTACCTCGACCCCGAGGCCGCCACGGCCGCGATCGCGGCCGTGGCCAACCAGGGCCGCTGAGGGCTCAGGCCGGGCGGGAGCCGGTGACGAGGTAGACGACGTCGCGGGCCACGCGCACCGCGTGGTCGGCGTAGCGCTCGTAGTAGCGCCCGATCAGCGTGATGTCGATCGCCGGCTCCACCCCGTGCGCCCACTCCTTGTCGAGGATCTTCCTGAACAGGCGGCGGTGCAGCTTGTCCATCGCGTCGTCGTCCTGTTCGAGTTCCAGCGCCGACTCGACGTCGCGCGTGGCGACGCTGCTGCCCGCCTTGGTGACGAGGTTCTCGGCGATCTGCCCCATCTCCAGGATGGTGGCCCGCACCTCCGGCGGGATCGCCGAATCGGGGTGGCGCAGCCGCGCGACCTTGGCGACATGAACCGCGAGGTCGCCCATCCGCTCCAGGTCGGTGCCCATCCGCAACGCCGTGATGATCATGCGCAGGTCGATGGCGACCGGCTGCTGGCGGGCCATCAGCTCGAAGATGGAGGTCTCGATCTCGGCGAAGACCCGGTTGACCTCCTCGTCCCTGGAGATCACGCTCTCGGCGAGCTGCAGGTCGGAGTCGAGCAGTGCGGTGGTCGCCCGCGAGATCGCGGAGCGGACCAGCCGGGTCATCTCCACCAGCTTGTGCGTCAGGGAATCCAGTTCCTCATGGTATGCGTCGCGCATGCCGACACCGTACGCGCGCGTTGATGAACGAACCCCGACCGGCGCGTGAACTTTCCGGGAAAGGACCGTTCGTCCGCAGGTGAGGGGTCTGCACGCCGGAAATCGTTGCCTACCATCGGGGTTATGAGTGAGATGGCCCTGAGCTTGGCGGCACTGGCCGGGTTCATCGTGGGCGCGGTGGCGGTCCTCTACTACCGCCACCAGATCGAGCCGCCCCGCCGGGTCGAGGACGACGGCGACGCGGAGGCCGGGGCGCTGCCGCACGGGGTGGCCTCCGTCCTCGCCGTGCTGCCGTCCTCCGCCGTGGTGCTCGACGCGCGCGACAGAGTGCTGCGGGCCAGTTCGGCCGCCCGCGCCTTCGGCCTGGTCAAGGGCGAACGGCTCATGGCGGCCGAGCTCCTGGCGCTGGCCAGGCAGGTGCGCCGCGACGGCGAGATCCGCGAGAGCGAGATCGACGTCGCCGGGCACAAGTTCGGCCAGGAGAGCACCTCCTTCGCGGTCCGGGTGGCGCCGCTCGGCTCCCACGGCCAGGTGCTGGTGCTCGCCGAGGACCAGACCGAGCACCGGCGCGTCGAGGCGGTCCGCCGTGACTTCGTCGCCAACGTCAGCCACGAGCTGAAGACCCCGGTGGGCGCGCTCAGCCTGCTGGCGGAGACCATCCAGGACGCCTCGGACGACCCGGAGGCCGTCGACCGCTTCGCCAGCCGCATGCAGCACGAGGCGGCCAGGCTCACCTACCTGGTCCAGGACCTCATCACGCTCAGCCGGATCCAGGGCGCCGAACCCATCCCCACCCCCGGTCAGGTCAGCATCGACGAGGCCGTCGGCGACGCCATCGACCACTGCAACACCAAGGCGGTGGCCAAGGACATCGTCCTGGTCACCGGGGGCACGGAGGGCCTCCGCGCGTGGGGCGACGACGAATTGCTCGTCACCGCGCTGCGCAACCTCATCTCCAACGCCATCGCCTACAGCCCCGAGCACACCAGGGTCGTCGTCAGCGTCAGACCGGCGGGCGACTCCGTCGAGATCAGCGTCAGCGACCAGGGCATCGGCATCCCCGAGGACGCGCTGGAGCGCATCTTCGAGCGGTTCTTCCGCGTCGACGCCGCCCGCTCGCGCGCCACCGGCGGCACCGGCCTCGGCCTGGCCATCGTCAAGCACGTCGCCAACGCCCACGCGGGCGAGGTGTCGGTGTGGAGCAAGGAGGGATCCGGCTCCACGTTCACGCTCCGCCTGCCCGCCTTCGGCGGCACGGCGGTCGCAGTACCACCCCCGAGCCCCTTGGAGGCTGTGAAATGACCCGAGTTCTCGTGGTCGAGGATGAGGAGTCGTTCTCCGACGCACTGTCGTACATGTTGCGCAAGGAGGGCTTCGAGGTGTCCATCGCGGCCACCGGGCCCGATGCGCTGGACACCTTCGACCGCCACGGCGCCGACCTGGTGCTGCTCGACCTCATGCTGCCCGGTCTGTCCGGGACCGAGGTCTGCCGTTCGCTGCGGCAGCGTTCCAAGGTGCCGGTCATCATGCTCACGGCCAAGGACAGCGAGATCGACAAGGTCGTCGGGCTGGAGCTCGGCGCCGACGACTACGTGACCAAGCCGTTCTCCTCGCGCGAACTGGTCGCGCGCATCCGCGCGGTACTGCGGCGGCAGGGCGACGCGGGGGAGGAGCCGGGGAGCGCGATCCTCGCGGCCGGGCCGGTGCGCATGGACGTCGACCGGCACGTGGTGGCGGTGCGGGGCGAGCGGGTGCAGCTGCCGCTGAAGGAGTTCGAGCTGCTGGAGGTGCTGCTGCGCAACGCGGGGCGGGTGCTGACGCGCGGGCAGCTCATCGACCGGGTGTGGGGGGCGGACTACGTGGGCGACACGAAGACGCTCGACGTGCACGTCAAACGCCTGCGCGCGAAGATCGAGGCCGACCCGGGGAACCCGCGCTGCATCCTGACGGTCCGCGGCCTGGGCTACAAGTTCGACGCGTCGGAGTAGCCGCCTTCAGGTCCTGCTCGGCGATCCGTCAGAACACCCTCATCTGTTACGGCCGAGCCGTGGCCACCCCCACCCGCCGCACCTCGCTGAGGGCCTCCAGGGTCACGCTCCTCGCCCCTGTCCGCATTCCCGCCGTGACGCCGCCCTGTGGGCCCTGTAGCGGCTTCAGGGCGCCTCCGGCCCCCGCCGCCTACCGCGTGGCCTTCCTGTGCCCTCTCGGGGCTTACGGGGCGGCGTCGCGGCGGGGAGGCCCTCCGGGGAGGAGCGTGACCCTGGAGGCCCTCGGCGGGCGGCGGTGGGTGGTGGGGTGGGGGCTTTGCCGTGAAGGCGGGAGCCCTGGGTTTTCGCTTTTACGGCGTCAGTGGCCCGAGGAGGACTCGGAGGACGACGGCGTGGGCGTCGGGGTCGGGGCGGGCGTGGCGCCGGGAGCGGGCGGGTACGTCGCGAACTCGCGGCTGCGGGTGACCACCGGGACGGTCATGTCGATCGCGCCCGCGTTCGCGAACTGGATCGACAGCTGCACCCCTTCACCGCCCGCCAGCGGCTTCGACAGGCCCTCGATCATGATCTGCGGCGTCGGCTTGCCCGTGCTGATCAGTTCGCCCGCCGGGACCGTGATCGGCGCCGTCACCTTGACCGTGCCGACGTTGGACGTGACGGCCTGGATCGTGTCGCCGCCCTTGCTGAGCACGTTCAGGTAGATCGGCGCGCTGCCGCCCTGGGCGAGTTTCGCGCCCGAGTCGGGGCCCAGCACGAACGCCTGCGGGATGCTGAGGCCACGGCTGCCGTAGGAGCCCTTGTCGATGAGCGCGGCCCCCTCGACGGGCGCGTACGCCTTGTTGGTGGCGGCGTCGAACCCGGCCGCGCAGCCTGCCAGTACGGGGGCGGCCAGGAACGCGGCGGCGGCGACAATCCAGCGACGGCTGCTCACGGGGGATACTCCTATGGTGGTCTCGCGCGTGCGTGTGTAGAGCAGCGCCCACCTTATCCGTCCCATTCCATGGTCATATCCGCACCCCCCGCAGGTCATTCGGTATGTCTACATTTGCGATTCACAGACATGAAGCGATGTCAAGCCCCAATATGTCGCTTTGACCTGCAGTTATGAGGATTTCACTGTTCCGGGAGGCTGTGGATGCGTGGTACCCTGGAGTACAGCGGAAGGGGTACTTGTCACATGACTTTCCAGGTCGGCGACACTGTCGTCTACCCCCACCATGGGGCTGCTCGGATCGAAGCAATCACGACCCGAACCATCAAGGGTGAGGAAAAGACCTACCTGGTGCTCAAGGTCGACAAGGGCGACCTTACCGTCCAGGTGCCAGCGGAAAACGCAGAACTCGTAGGCGTTCGGGATGTTGTCGGCCAGGAAGGGCTTGAGCGGGTTTTCGACGTTCTTCGGATGCCCCACACCGAGGAGCCGACCAACTGGTCTCGCCGTTACAAGGCCAATCTCGAAAAGCTCGCCTCTGGCGATGTCAACAAGGTCGCCGAGGTGGTTCGCGACCTCTGGCGGAGAGACCGCGAGCGCGGCTTGTCCGCAGGTGAGAAGCGCATGCTCGCCAAGGCCAGGCAGATCCTCGTGAGCGAGCTCGCGCTCGCCGAGAAGACCAACGAGGACAAGGCCGAGGCCCTTCTCGACGAGGTTCTCAACTCCTGAACACGCAGCTTCCCCGGGTGGGCGTCGGTGTCGACGTCCACCCGTTCGCATCAGGGCGCGAACTCCACCTCGCGGGCCTGCACTGGCCCGGCGAAACCGGCCTCGACGGCCACTCCGACGCCGACGCGGCCGCCCATGCGGCCTGCAACGCGCTGCTGTCCGCCGCCGGTCTCGGCGACCTCGGCGCCGTCTTCGGCACCTCGGACCCGCGCTGGGCCGGTGCCTCCGGCGCCGACCTGCTCGCGGAGACCTGCCGCAGGGTGCGTGAGGCCGGATTCACGATCGGCAACGTGGCCATCCAGATCATCGGCAACCGGCCCAAACTGGCCCCGCGCCGGGCCGAGGCGGAGAAGGTTCTCGGCGACCTGGTCGGCGCGCCCGTCAGCATCAGCGCCGCCACCACCGACGGTCTCGGCTTTCCCGGCCGGGGCGAGGGCATCACCGCCATCGCCACCGCGCTGGTCGTGAACTTTTCGTAACTCCGAAGCGTCATATGTCGGGATGCGTCCTGCGTGTCCTCGGCGGGTCGGCGCTCACAGTCCCCGCCATGCCACTGGAGGTGGCGGTCCGTCACTGGCGCGGTACGGACCGCCACCTTCCAGGCGTAGATCGAAGCCGGGCCGGGTAGTCCCCATATGACCGACAAGTGTCATCGGGGGGAGCTTGTCATGATCGGTTCGATCATTTCGGCGGTGATCATCGGCGCCATCATCGGCTTCCTGGCACGGCTGATCGTGCCAGGGAAGCAGAACATGTCCATCTGGCTGACGGTCGGCGTCGGCATCGTGGCCGCGCTGATCGGCACCTGGATCGCCTCGCTGCTGGGCGTGGCCCACACGCGGGGCATCAACTGGATCGAACATCTCATCCAGCTCGTCCTCGCCGTCATCGGCGTCCTCATCGTGGTCCGGGTCCAGGCCACCAGGTCGGGCGGGTCGAGCGGGACTCCTACCCAGCCGTAGGAATAATCCCCCCCACCGGGGTAGCGGGACGGTGTGGAGGGCGCGTCCCCCGGCCCTCCACAACGCCGTCAGCTTTCGACGGCGGCGTACACCGTCCCCGCGACCTCACCGAATCCCAGGCGGGCCCCATCGGTCGCGGGGACGTTCGCGGTGATCCGTACGGTGTCGCCGTCCTCCAGGAACGTCCGCTCGCCGCCGGACAGCTTGAGGGGATCCCTGCCGTTCCACGTCAGGTCCAGCAGCGTCCCTCCGTCGCCGACCGGGCCGGTGGCCAGCAGGTCGCCCGTCCGCACCGGCGAGCCCGTGACCGACGACTGCGCCAGCAGCTGCGGGCCCGTCCAGTACTGCCCGGCGAACTCCGGCCGTGAGACGGTCGTGCCGTTCAGGGAGACGTCCAGCGTGACGCCGATGCCCGTCACGTCCTGCTCCAGGAGGTAGCCGGGCGGCGGCGGGTCCTGCGCGGGCTGCTTGATCCTGGCGTGGTTCAGCGCCGACAGCGGCACCACCCACGGCGACACGGACACCAGGAACGCCTGCCCCAGGAACGGGCCCATCGGGCGGGCCTCCCAGGCCATCAGATCCCAGGCCCGCCAGGCGTTCACCAGCACCATGCCGAAGACGTGGTCGGGGAAGGCCGAGGTGCCCAGCGGGTACGGCGGCGACGACGGCACGCCGACCACGTAGCCGAGCTCGGCTGACAGGTCCAGCCGTTCCGTCGGGCCCACCTCACCGCCGCGCAACTGGCCGGACGGGCGCACCACCGGAGTGCCGGAGACCGCCACCGCCGAGGCTCTGCCGTACTGGCCGACGGGCATGTGCCGCCAGATGCGCGGCAGCGGCTCGCGCTCCGGCTCCGGCGGCAGGAACATGCGGCCCACGTTGGTCGCGTGTTCGAGCGAGGTCTGGAACAGCAGCAGGTCCGCCACGTTGAACGGCAGGTGCAGCCGTACCTCCTTGAGCGGTACCAGCGCGGGCAGCACTTTCGCGCGCTCGCGCTCCTCCGTGAGCAGCCGCGTCAGGTCGCCGCGCACGCTGTGCCACACGCGCGGGCCCGCCTGGAGGAAGGAGTTGAGCGTGCCGGAGGCGAACCAGTACGCCGGAGGCAGCGCGCCGTTGGTCGTCAGCAGGTGCAGGTCGAGCACATGTTCGCCGATGGCCACACCGACGCGCGGGAGCTCGCCTCGGCGCGAGAACACGCCGAACGGCAGGTTCTGGATGGGGAAGTCGCTCCCCTCGGGAACCGGGACCCAGGACATGATCGCCACGGCTGGCCCATTCCCCCGTTCGGGTCAGCAGGCCGTGGTGATCAGGTCAAGCTTTCATTCCTCGGGCGGGAGCGGGGTGCTGCGCATGCGCTGCGACGGGGCTTCGCCGGGCTCGGCGGCGAACTCGGCGTCGTCCGCCGCGTCACGGCCGTGGCCGGGGTCGGCGGCCGGGATCACCCGTACCGGCTGGGTGTCCACGTCGCGTTCGGTGACCCTTTCGGTGGCCTTGGGGTGGACGAGCACGTCGGTCGGCTTCACCCGGTCGCCCCAGCGCACGGGCCGCCGGACAGGGTTCGGTGCGGGCTCCACCGGGATCACGGGCAGATCGGGCTGGGTGTCCGGGCCGTCGTCCGCGTCATCGCCACGTCCACGCGGACCGTCGCCCACAGCCTCACTGCCCGCCACTTCACGGCTTGTGGCCTCGCGGCCCGCGACGGCCTGGCCCGCCACCTCAAGGCCCGCAGTCTCACGGTCCACGGTCTCGGGGTTTGCGGTCTCACGGTCCTCGACGATACGGCCCTCGACGGTGCGGCTCTTGACGGCGTGGTCGCCGGTGTCGGCCTCCTCGGCCTTCGGCGCCGCACGGTTGTCTCCGGGGTCCTGGGCGAGGTCGCGGCTCGCGGTGACCCGGTCGTCCGACGGGTGTCTCGCGGTGTCGTCCTCGGTCGCGGGTCCGGTGTTTCCGACGTCCGGGGTGGCGTGCGTTCCGTCGGCTCCCGCGACGGGGCCGGGGTCCGGGGCGGTGGGTGCCGGGGTCCGGGTGCTCGGGACCACAGCGGGCTCCGGGGCCTTGCGGGGCGGCGGGACGGGCTCCCGGCGTACGGCGGGGAACATCTGGCGCTCGGTGGCGGGCGGCGCGGCCTCCCACCGGGTCACCCGCTCGGACAGCGGCGCCGTCACAGCGGGCTCCTGGACCCGGTCGTCCTCGAACGGGACCAGACCGGGCTCGGCCGGGGCCGCAGGCCGATCCGCCGCGCGGCGGGCCTGCACGTGGTTGATCAGCAGCAGCCACAACCACAGCCCCACCGCCACCATCACCCAGGGTGCCAGGGCCACGCCGAGCGCCGCCGCGCGGGCGTCGACGGTGAGGCGCAGCGCCGTCGCCACGTTGGCGCTCGCGGCCGCCACGATCAGCAGCACCAGCACCAGCGCCGCCTGCGCGCGCACCAGTGCCCGCGCGGAGCGCAGCAGCAACACGCCGAGCAGCGCCACTCCGAGCACGGCGTCGAAGGCGGCGGGGTACAGATAGGCCAGATCGGGATCCGACTCGCCGAGGACGGCGAGTGCGCGCAGGTCGTCGAAGGAGAGAACACACGCGGCCCCGGTCAGGGCGGCGACGGCGACCCCGGCGAGCGCGAGGCCGAACCGGCGTAGTGCGGAGGGGGGAGTCACGTCCATGGCGTTTCGAGACTACAGAAGAATGACCTTCAGGACGCGACCAAGGGAGATTCCATGGCAGAGCTGAGCGAGCCGGTGCGCAACCTGTTCGACGGCGTCAACTACGCCACCGTGACCAGCCTCAACCCGGACGGCGGCCCGCAGTCGAGCGTGGTGTGGGTGCGGACGGACGGCGACGACATCCTGTTCTCGACGGTGAAGGGACGCCGCAAGCCGGTGAACTTCGCCCGCGACCCCCGGGTGAGCATCCTGGTCATCGACGCGGGCAATCCGTTCAGGTACGCCGAGGTGCGCGGCAGCGTGACCATGCAGGACGACCCGTCCGGCACCCTGATCGAGGAACTGTCGCAGAAGTACAACGGGCGCTCGTGGGAGGAGCCGCCGGGCAACGAGCGGTTGATCGTCCGCATCAGTCCTGAAAAGGTGTTCATGCGCGGGTGACTCTTCGCCATGTTATGGCGGCCGAGGCGTTAGCCTTGCCTCTGTGAGCCTGCACCTTTACGACACCAGCACGCGCGCCATCCGTGAATTCGTTCCGGTCGAAGCCGGCCGGGCGTCGATTTACCTGTGTGGGGCCACCGTGCAGGCGCCGCCGCATATCGGGCACATCCGCTCGGGTGTCAGTTTCGACGTGCTGCGGCGCTGGCTGACTCGCTCCGGTTACGACGTGGCCTTCTGCCGCAACGTCACCGACATCGACGACAAGATCATCAAGACGTCCGCCGCAGAGGGCGTGCCATGGTTCGTGGTGGCCGAGCGCAACCAGCGCGCCTTCACCTGGGCGTACGAGACGCTCGGCTGCCTGCCGCCGACGGTCGAGCCGCGCGCGACCGGGCACGTGCCCGAGATGATCACGCTGATGCAGCGCCTCATCGAGCGCGGCCACGCCTACGCGGGCGGTGGCGACGTCTACTTCGACGTGCGCTCCTACGCGAGCCGCTACGGCGCGCTGTCCAACCAGCGGCTTGAGAACATGCGGCCGGCCTTCGACTGCGACGACGACTCCCACAAGCGCGACCCGCGCGACTTCGCGCTGTGGAAGGGCGAGAAGCCCGGCGAGCCGACCTGGCCCGCGCCGTGGGGGCCCGGCCGTCCCGGCTGGCACCTGGAGTGCTCCGCCATGGCCACCAAGTACCTCGGGTCGACCTTCGACATCCACGGCGGCGGCCTCGACCTGATCTTCCCGCACCACGAGAACGAGATCGCGCAGTCGCAGGCGGCCGGTGACGGCTTCGCCCGCCACTGGCTGCACAACGGCCTGGTCAAGATCGGCGCCGAGAAGATGGGCAAGTCGCTCGGCAACTCGCTGCTGATCCCCGAGATCGTGCAGAAGGTCCGGCCGGTCGAGCTGCGCTACTACCTCGCCGTCCCCCACTACCGCTCGTCGATCGACTACTCGGAGGAGGCGCTGCGCGAGGCGGCCGCCGCCTACCAGCGCATCGAGGGGTTCGTCACCCGCGCCGCCGAGGTCATCCACGACGTCGACGCCCACGCGCCGCTGCCGCAGGCGTTCGTCGAGGCGATGGACGACGACCTCGCCACCCCGCAGGCGATCGCGGTCGTCCACGAGGTCGTCCGCGAGGGCAACGTGGCGCTGTCGCGCGGCGACAAGGAGGCCGTCGCGCGGCTGCTGGCCGAGACGCAGAACATGCTCGACGTGTTCGGCCTCGACCCGCGTGCCCCGCAGTGGCGTGATGCGGGCTCCGACCTCAAGCCGGTCGTCGACGCACTCGTGTCGGTGGCGCTGGAGCAGCGCAAGGCGGCGCGCGAGCGCAGGGACTTCGCGGCCGCCGACGCGATCCGTGATCAGTTGACCGCTCTGGGTATCCTCGTCGAGGACACCCCGCACGGGCCGCGCTGGGAGATCTCTCGCTGATTTCGCGTCCGGGTGTCGAAGTCCGGAGAGCTGGTCCGACCACAGGGTGCCGGACCACTTCTCCATAACAGGACAGGACACCATGACCGAGACACTTCGCTCCGCCGACGGCACCGTCATCGCCTACGAGCACACCGGCTCAGGGCCCGCCGTCGTGCTCGTCGGCGGCGCGTTCAACGACAGGTCCACGACGACGGCGCTGGCCGACGCGCTCGCGCCCGCTTTCACGGCCTACCGCTACGACCGCAGAGGCCGTGGTGACAGCGGCGACACCGGCCCGTTCTCGCCCGAGCGCGAGATCGAGGACCTGGCCGCCGTCATCGCCGCCGCCGGTGGGCGGGCGCACGTGTTCGGCCACTCCTCCGGGGCGGTGCTCTCGCTGGAGGCCGCCGCGCGCGGCGTGCCGATGACGAGCCTGGCCGTCTACGAGCCGCCCTTCCGCGCCGGGGACGCCCCGCGGCCCGGCGCCGACCTGTTGGCGCGGCTGGAGAAGGCGGGCGACCCCGACGAGGCCGCCGCGCTGTTCCTGACGGAGGCGGCGGACGTGCCCGCCGCCGTGGTGGAGCAGATGCGGCAGTCGCCGGTGTGGCCCTACCTTCGGGCGCAGGCGCACACGCTGCGCCACGACGTTGCGCTGTTCGAGCCGGACTTCGCCGTCCCCGCCGAGCGTTACCGGGGTGTCGGGGCGCCCGTGCTGGTCATGGACGGGGGCGAGAGCCCCGGCTGGTTCCACGGCGCGGCCGATGCCGTGGCCGCCGCCGTACCCGGGGCGCGGCGGGTCACCCTGGCCGGGCAGGATCACGACGTGCTCGGGCGGCCCGAGGTGCTGCTGCCCGAACTCACCGCGTTCTGGTCCTGAGCAGCCGCAGGGTGTGGCCGCCGCTGGCGCGCTTGAACAGGTACTCGGCGCGTTCGTAGGACAGCCTGCGGCGACCGGTCAGCGGGCAGAGGTCGGTGCTCGCCGGGGTGCGCGCGGGAGCCGGCCGCCGTTCCGAGAGGAACACCGGGCCACTCGTACGGTCTCCCACCAGCTCCCGCAGAAGCGCGGCGGTGTCGTCGCGCCAGGACGCCGCGTGGCGCGGGGCACCCGTCCGGCGTTCGTCGAGGTCTTCGAGGTCCAGCGACAGGATGGTGCGCACCGGGGACTGTGACTCGTGCAGGACACGCCACAGGACCCGCTCGCGCAGGGCCACGTCCGGGCCGCCCCACAGGACGTCGAGGCGTGGACGGGGGAGCGCGGCGGCGGGGGTACGGGCTTCGGCCCTGCGCTCAAGCCCGGCCGCGAGGTCGATCGGGGGGACAGCGGTCGGCCCGATCACGGGATCGGCGGTGAGGACGTTCCCGGCGGCCCAGGCGGCCCAGGCGGCGAAGGAGCGGACGGCGGCGCGGTGCCGGTTCCACGTACTGGCGGCGGCCTGCCCCCACGTGGTGGTGAACACCTGCGCGATCTGCTCGGCGGTCAGCGCGCGCACCGGCACCCGGTCGCCGAGGCTGCGGCGCAGCCGCCGCAGGGTCTGGCCGTAGGAGCGGAGGGTCTGGGAGTCGAGGTCGTCGCGGGCGAGAAACGCGTCGGCGGCCTGCCCGAGCGTGCCAAGTTCCGCGCCGGAGCCGGAGGGTGTGGAGGCGGGGCCGAGGTCAGGGCCGGAAGGGGCGGCGGTCTCCCGGGCGCGGCGGAGGAGGAAGGCGCGTTCGGCGGCGTTGGCGGTGAGTACGGCGGCGCGTTCGAACTCGGTGCGGGCCTCGGCACGGCGTCCGAGGCGGGCCAGCAGGTCGCCGCGCACGCCCGGTAGCAGGTGGTAGTCGCGCAGCGCCGGGTCGGTCAGCAGGGTGTCGGCCAGGTCGAGGCCGGCCTGCGGGCCTCGGGCGTAGCCGACGGCGACGGCCCGGTTGAGCCGGACGACCGGCGTCGGCAGCAGCTCCACCAGCGCGTCGTACAGCGCGGCGAGCTGCGCCCAGTCGGTCTCCTCCGCCGTGCCGGCCTGGGCGTGGACGGTGGCGATGGCGGCCTGGAGCAGGTACGGTCCGGGCGGGCCGCCGAGTGCGCGGGCTCTGAGCATCGCGGTGAAGCCTCGGCGCACGCCGTCCGGGTCCCACAGGGTCCTGTCCTGGTCGCGGAGGGGCACGGGGGCGCCGTCGGGTCCGGTGCGCGCGGCCGTACGGGAGGACTGGATCTCCATGAGCGCCAGCAGGCCGTGCACCTCGGGCTCGCGGGGGGCGAGGTCGGCGAGGAGCCGGCCGAGCCGCAGCGCCTCGTCGGCGAGCGCCGGGCGGGTGAGGTCGGTGCCGGAGGTCGCGGAGTAGCCCTCGTTGAAGATCAGGTAGACGACCTCCAGCACGGAGGCGAGCCGTTCGGTGCCCTCGGGGGCCACGAAGCCGACGGTGGCGAGCCGGCGTTTGGCCGCCGCGATCCGCTGGCTGACCTGCTGGTCGGTGATCAGGAAGGCGCGGGCGATCTCCTCGGTGGTGAGTCCGCCGAGCAGCCGGAGCGTCAGGGCGACGCGCTCCTCCGTCGGCAGTACCGGGTGGGCGGAGACGAACATGAGCCTGAGCACGTCGTCCGGCTCCGGCTGGGTCCTGCGGGCCAGTTCCTCCTGGCCGTGCTCCTGCCGCCGGGTGCGGCGGACGTGGTCGATCGCGCGGCGTTTGGCCACGGTCATCAGCCATGCGCCGGGATTGTCGGGTACGCCGGACTCGGGCCACTGTTCGAGGGCGGCGACGAGGGCGTCCTGGGCGAGTTCCTCCGCCAGGCCGACATCGCCGACGATCCGGGCGACCCCGGCGACGATCCTGGCCGACTCCTGCCGCCAGATCGTCTCCATCAAGGCGTGAAGACCTCCTGGATGACGCTGTCGCCGTCACCGACGATCCGGCGGAAGCGGCGGGCGAGCTCCAGCGCCTCCTCCTTGGAGGCGACCTCGACCAGCGCGAATCCGGCCGCGACCTCCTTCGCCTCGGCGAACGGGCCGTCGGTCACGGTGATCCGGCCGTCCTCTGAGGACACCAGGGTGGCGCGGGGCGCGAGGCCGCCCGTGGCCAGCAGGATTCCGGCCGCCGTCAGCTCCTCGACGAACTTCGCCATCTCGGTGAACAGCTGCTCGTCCTGCCTGGTCTCGTTGATCGTCGTGGTCATCAGGTACCGCATGAGTCGATTCTAGTCGATGCGTTCCCTGTCACATCGGCTGGGCGACGTACAGGTGAGAGAAAGGCACCTGACATGAACGTCACCACCCGCACCCTGCTCATCGGGGGGCTCACCGCCGGCGCCGTCGGTATGCCTCTGTGGGCGCTGGTCTCGCTGACCCAGGCCGCCACCCGCGACGGCTTCGACCTGACCAGGCACCCGCTCAGCATGCTGTCCAACGGCGACCTCGGCTGGCTGCAGATCGCCAACTTCTTCCTCTGCGGACTGCTCACCATCGCCGGCGCGCTCGGGCTGCGGCGGGCGGATGCCGGTGTCTGGGTGCCGCGCCTGCTCCTGGTCAACGGCGTCGGCTGGATCGGCGCAGGGGTGTTCGTCATCGATCCGGGCGACGGGTTCCCCGCCGGGACACCGTACGGGGTGCCGGCCGGGATGAGCGGCATGGGCGTCGGACACATGGCGGTGGGGGCGGTGGCCTTCGCCGCGCTGATCGCCACCTGCTACGTGCTCGGCCGCCGCTTCGGCCGCGCTGGCGAACGGGGCTCGGCCGTCGCCTCCTACATCGCCGGTACGGCCCTGCTCCTCGGCAACGGCTGGGCGATGACCGGCGGCCGGTACGGATCACTCACCCTGGCGGTCGGCGCCATCACCGCGATGCTCTGGGTCGCGGCGGTCACCGCCCGGTATGCGGCTTCCATGCGGAGAACATGCGCCCAGTGATCGATCGTGGTCACGACTGAACGATTCGAGCACGGAGGTCGAGATGAAGTACATCCGTCACGCGGCGGTCCGGATCCTCGGCAGGGTCCGCATGGGCGGCCTGTACACCTACTGGAACATCGCCAACTGATGACGCGCGCACCTGGCCCGAAGGGACACTGGCTGCTCGGCAACAGCGAGGACTACGACCGGGATCGAATCGGGTTCCTGCGGCGCTGCCACCAGCAGTACGGCGACGTCTTCTCCTTCGATGCCCGCACGGTCGTGGTGTCGGCCCCGGGCCAGGTGCACGCTCTGCTCACCAGGACGAACGAGGACTTCCTCGCGGAGAACGCGCCGTTCGCCGGGCGCGTGGACACCGAGCGGATGGCCTCGGACGCCGAACTGTGGACCGCCGCGCGCCGTACCGGCTGGCAGGGGCTCGGCCGCAGGGTCGCGGACGCGCATGTGGAACGCCTGCGGCGGATCTTCCGCGACTGCGTCGGCGACGGCGAGCACGACGTGCTCGCCACCATGACCGCCTTCTTCGCCCGCGCCACCGCCGACTTCTGCCTCAGCCGCGACGCCGGGGGCGTCCCGGAGGCGCTCGCCGAGAACGCCGCCGCGATCGACCCGCTGTCGCGCAGTTCGCTGCAGGTCCCGCCGTGGTGGCCCAGCCGCCGGGTGCGGCGCTTCACCCGCTCGCGGCGCGAGCTGCTGGCGCTCATGACCGAACTGGTACGCCGCAGGCGGGAGTCGGGCGAGTCCGCGCACGACCTGCTCGACGTGCTGCTCGCCCCACGCGAACACCCGCTGTCCGACCTGCAGATCGAGCGGTTCCTGCGCGGCATCATGCTCGCCGCGCTCGGCGTGCCCGCCACCGCACTCGCCTGGATCGTGTACGAACTCGGCACCAGGCCGGAACTCGCCGCCAAACTGGACGATCCCGCCTACGCCGAGGCGTTCGTGAAGGAGGTGCTGCGGCTGTGGCCGCCGACCTGGCTGATCGGGCGGACCGTGCGCAGGGAGACCGAACTCGACGGCCTGCGGCTGCGGGCGGGCGACCAGGTGCTGTTCAGCCTCTACCTGCTGCACCGCGACCCGCGCTGGTGGCAGGACCCGGACGAGCTGGTCCCGGAACGGTGGCTGGGCGGGCGGGCGCCCGTACGGCACACCTACCTGCCGTTCGGCGCGGGCCCTCGCGTGTGCGTCGGCACCCAGCTCGGCATGCGGCAGCTCACGCTGGCCGCGTCGTGGCTGGCGGGCATGCGGATCACGACCTCCTCCGCGCCTGTCACACCGGACTTCGGCGGGCTGCTCGCCCCGCGCGGGCTGGCCGTCAGCCTGCGGAGCTGAGCCGCCGCCGGACGCTCGCGGCCTCCTTCGCGCGGTGCTGCCTGCGGTAGATCTCCTCGGCCCGCTGCCACGCCCGCCTGGCGGCGGGCAGATCGCCGCTCTCGCGGTGGACGTCGCCGATCCTGGCCAGCGTGTCGGCGACCTGGAAGTCGTTGCCCAGTGCCTCCCGCAGCGCCACCGAGCGCCGGTAGTAGCCGAGCGCGCGGGCGTGCCCGCCGGCGCGGTGGGCGATCAGGCCCAGGCTGTCGAGCGTCGCGGACTCGCCGCCCGGATCCCGGTGTTCCCGGAAGAGCGTCAGCGCCTGCGCGCAGTACGCGTGCGCCTCCTCGTACCTGCCGAGCTGGGCGAGGCACCAGCCGATCGCGCTCAGCGCGTTCGCCTCCCAGATCGGGTCGCCCAGCTCGCGCTGCAGGCGCAGGGCGTCCCGCACGTGGGGGAGCGCGCGTCCCGGCGAGCCGTGGACGCTCCACGCGTAGCCGAGGGTGTGGCCGGTGTGCGCCCGGCCCGCCAGGTCCCCGGTCCGCTCGAACTCCTCCAGGGCCCGGTTCAGCAGCTCCACGCCCTCGCCGGTGCGCAGGGCCTGGGCGTGGGCGTAGCCGAGGTACCAGCGGGCGTGGGCGCCCTTGCCGTCGCGTTCGGCGGCGGGCAGCGCCAGCCGCCAGGTTTCGATGCGGGCCTCGTGGAGGTACCGGCGCAGGTGGAAGGTGTCCAGTGCCCAGGCCAGCCGCCAGACGGCGCCGTCGAGGCCCAGTCCGGCGGCCAGGTGCTGAGCCTGCCTGAGCGCGGGCTGCTCCACCTCGAACCACGCGGCCGCCTCTGCGGCGTCGGCCGGAGCCGCCGCTTCGGGCGGCGTTCTCACGGCGGGTTCCTCCGCTCTCGTGGCGGGCTCCTTCGCCGGGTTCGTGGTTTCCGGGGCTGCGCGGTCGGCGAGGGGGCGGTTCGGGGACAGCAGGCGGTCGGCGGCGTACGCCTGCCGGACGCAGAAGTCGACCAGGCGGGTCAGCGCCCGCCTGCGCTCGTCCTCGGTCAGGTCGGTGTGGGCGCGCTCGGCGGCGTACAGGCGGATCAGGTCGTGGGTGCGGTAGCGGCCGGGACGATGCCGGTGCACCAGATGGGCGCTCTCCAGCTCGCCGAGCGGCACCGACGGCGTGCCCGCGAGCGCGGTCGCGGCCGAAAGGCTCACCTCCGGCCACGGCACCAGGCCCAGCAGCGCGAACATCCGCGCCGCCGCGCCGTCCAGCGCCTCGTACGACGAGTCGAACGTGACCCGCAGGTCGGCCGTCAGATCACCGGCCCGCAGAGCGTCCAGGCGGGTCGCCGGGCTGCGCAGTTCGGCCGCGAACGACGCCAGCGGCAGCGCCGGGTCGGCGGAGGCGCGCGCCGCCAGCACCCCGACGGCCAGCGGCAGTCCGCCGCTGTGCTCCACCAGGGCGGCGACGCTGTCCGGGTCGGCCGCGACCCGGTCCTCACCGAGGTGGAGGCACAGCAGATCGCGGACCTCGCGGGAGGTCAGCGGGTTCAGCGTGATCAGGTTCGCGCCGTGGGTGGCGCCCAGGGCGGTCAGGCGGTGGCGGCTGGTGATCAGTACCGTGCTCGCGGGGCTGCCGGGCAGCAGCGGGGTGACCTGCGTGGCGTCGCGGGCGTTGTCCAGGACGACCAGCAGCCTGCGGCCCGCCACCAGCGACCGGTACAGGCCCGCCTGAGCTTCCTCCTCGTGGGGGACGGCGGCCGGGTGGACGCCCAGCGAGCCGAGGAAACGGCGTAACACGGTCTCCGGCGAGGTGGCGAGGTTGGCGTAGAGCTGGCCGTCCGGGTAGTGGGGCAGGTTGCGGTGCGCCCAATGGAGGGCCAGCCAGGTCTTGCCCATGCCGCCCGCGCCGCTGACGGCGGTGATGGGGCGGCGGGCGTCGAGGCTGCCCTGCTCGCGGGTACGGCCGACGAACAACGGCGGGGGAGCGGGCAGTTCTCGCGGAGTGGGGTGCGGGTGGGTTCTTTCGGGTGGTTCGCGGTCTGAGGTCAGGATTCGCTGGTGGAGGCGCTGGAGTTCGCGTTCGGGCTCCAGACCGAGTTCGTCGCTCATCCGCTCGCGCAGCCGCCGGTACACCTCCAGCGCCTCGGCACGTCTGCCGCTGCCGTGGAGGGCGCGCATGAGCTGCCCGTGCAGGCGCTCGCGCAGCGGATGCGCGAGCGCGGAGGCGGCCAGGTCGGTGGCGGCCTCGCCGTACCGGCCGATGGACAGGCGGGCCTCGGCGCGCTGCTCGACGGCGGAGATCCGCAGTTCCTCCAGCCTGATCCGCTCCGCCTCGACGAAGGCGCCGGAGATCCCGTCGAACGGGGTGCCCCGCCACAGGGCGAGGGCCGCGTCGAGGTGCTCGGCGGCGGTCTCGGGGGCGGCCTCGCGGGCGCGGGCCACGTGGCCGGCGAAGCACGTCAGGTCGAGTTGCGCCGGCTGCGGCCGTACGGCGTAGCCGGGGCGCTGCGTGAGCACCCACGCCGGGCCGACCACCCGCCGCAGCTCGGTGACCAGCGTCCGCACCCGCGCGGCGGGGGAGTTGGGCAGCGGCAGGCCCCAGAGCGCTTCGGCGAGCCGCTGGACGGAGACGACGCGGCCCGCGTTCAGGAGGAGAACGGTGAGGAGCGCTCCGACCCGGCCGGTCAGAACGATCACGTCGCCGCCTGTGCGCACCTCCACGGGACCGAGGACGCCAAACGTCACTTCACCCTCGATCGCACGCCCCACCATCGGACATACGGTCACATTATCCGCCGTTTTCGGACAATGGAAGGCGGTCTCGAAGCAGCGGAATGTGATCGCTCTGTCACCTGAATCCGAGCCGCTGATGATCGTCCCTGGGCGACCATGGGCGGGTGAAGCACGCCGTACACGTGAACGTCCTCGCCGAGGTCGCCGTCAGACCCCTGGACGAACTCCGGTGTCACGGCGCCGAGGCGCTGTTCTCGGACGCCTTAGGCGGCGCCGACGTGATCGACTTCCGGGCGGCCGCCCACCCGGACGGCCTCCTGCTGGTCGTGTTCGTCGACACCGGCACCGAGGAGCAGGCCGTCACGTACGTCCGCGACCTCGTCGAAGACGTGCTCACGCACACCAGCGCGCTCGCCGGCTGGCAGGTCGTCCACTGCCGCCTCGCCTCGGACGCGCCGGATCTCAGCGTCGCCTTGGACGCGGCAGACCTCGACCTCGCTGTGGACCCTGCAGCTCTCAACCTCGCCTCGGACGCGCCGGGCCTTGCCTCTGGCGCGGCGGACCTCGGCCTCGCTTCGGGTGCGGCGGGTCGCCGTTCGCGCCGAGTGTCCGGCCGGGCGCCCGATCTGCCGGAGCCGAGAGCCCGGCACCTTGCCGCACGGCGGGCCGCGCTGGTCGCCGACGCCGCTCAGGTGCGTGCCTTCGGCCTCGACAGCTTCGCCTACCGTCCCCACGACCCGGCTCGTAGCGTCCCCCGCGAGGACGCCGCCGTCGCGGCCGGGGCACTGGTCCGGGCCACCGTGCGGCTGCTCGACCAGTTGTTCGCCGACGTACGGCTGCTGGCCGACGCGGAGCCAACGTCCACTCAGGACGCGGAGCCCCCGTCCACTCAGGACGCGGGGCCCCCGTCCACTCAGGACGCGGGGCCCCCGTCCACTCAGGACGCGGGGCCCTCGCCCGCTGAGGACGCGGGGCTGTCGCCTGCGTACGCGGCGCGGTACACGGCCGCGTACGCCCGCAGGTTCCTGGTGGCCGCCGCCTGCGTCACCGGACGGCTCGCCGACCGCGTCTGGCGGCCGCCCGCCGGCATCGCCGAGGCCATCGCGCTCGACCTGCTGGTCGACCATGCCAAGGCGCTGGTCATCGCCGAGCGGCTCATGGACGTGGACAGGGCGGAGACCGTCTACGCGGCCTTCTCCCAGCGGGCCTACGACCACCGGGAGCCCTACCGTTCCGAACTCGACGGCATCCACCACGACACCGGGCCCGTCGGGTTCGGCTCCTGGTTCGTGCCGTTCGATCCGGAGCGCCGTACGCACCCGTACGGGCAGGACGCCGCCTGCGGGGAACCGGACGCGTAGTGCGGTCTCAGTGGCAGCCGGGGTCGTGCTGCTTCTTTTCCCCGGCGTACTCATCGTAATAAGGGAACTCGTTTACATATCGCTGCCTGCCCAGCGGCGTGACGTCCAGGAATTGGTAGGTGCTCAGCAGGAACTCGGGGCCGCGGCCGTAAGTCGAGTAGGTGTGATAAACGGAGTCGCCGTCCCGGAAGAAGACGCTCAGCCCGTGCGACTCGCCGTCGCCGAGGTAGGCGATGTCCTCGCGCTCCAGCGTCGCCTTGTCCTTGTAGTTGTATTCGACCGGCGTGACCGACTCGTCGTTCGTGACGTGGAAGTCGTAGTTGAAGTCGGTGCCGTTGGAGGAGTACCACGGGACCGCCCAGCCCATCCGGGCCTGGAACTTCTCGATCTTCGCCAGCGGCGCCCGGGAGACGAGGACGAACGAGGTGTCGCTGGCCTGGAGGTGGCCGAGCCGTCCGAGGTTGTCCATGGCGAACGAGCAGCTCGGGCAGCCGCCCTCCCAGCTCGGGTCGAACATGAAGTGGTAGACGATGAGCTGGCGGCGGCCTTCGAACAGATCCGGCAGCCCTACCGTTCCGGCCGGGCCCTCGAAGGCGTAGTCCTTGTCGAGGCGCACCATCGGGAGTTCACGGCGGCGCGCGGATACGGTGTCCTGCAGCCGGGTGGCCTCTTTTTCCTCCGCGAGCAGCTTCAGCCGGGCCGCCAGCCACTCTTCACGGGACACTACCCGCGGAACGGTCATCGTGTTCTCCTCACCGTGCATGGATCTGAGCTGAGTAAAACTAAACACTGCGGTCGCGGATTGTCACTCCCCCTCATTGTCGGAACGCGCACAAAACCCGATCGCCGGGTAGCCGGAATGGGCTACTCGTACATGCTGCCCGCGTGGATCTGGCGTGCGAGCGTCCGCCAGGTCAGCGGCTCGACGTCCTTCTTGCGCGGCGCTCCTTCGCGGATGCAGGCGTCCTCCAGCCAGGCGGCCCAGCTTCGCAGGAAGTCGCCGGCGTACAGGCTGCTCCAGCGGCCTTCTGCGAACGGCATTCCCTCCTGGACCTTCCGTTCGAACTCGGCGCGGTCGGCGTCGAAGTCGTCGGCCATCGCCACCAGGTAGGCGGCGAAGTCCTTCATGTCATTGACCCGGCTGACTGAATTCTGCGACATGGCGCCCAATATTCCACTGATCAGTGATTTATGGCTATTTATCGCCCGGGTCAGATGATCGACGGGTTCGAAAGCCGGACTCGGCCCGCGCGTACCCGGAGGCACGCGCGGGCCGAGTCAGTCGCGGGTCAGCGCCACCGCGATCCGCAACCGGCCGGCGACGGTGGCCGGGACGGCCGACGAGACGACCGCCAGCACGACCGCCGCCCCCGCCGCGGCCGCGGCGCCGATGACCGCCACGCGAGGCAGCCCGTCCGCCAGCGCGAACGCGGCGGCCAGCCCGGCGACGGCGCCCGCCAGCCCGCCCAGCAGCCCGATGCCCGCACCCTCCGTCAGCACCAGGCGCAGCACCGACCGCGCCCGCCAGCCGGTGGCCCGCAAGGCGGCCAGTTCCGCGTCGCGCTCGCGTATCCCCAGGTAGAGGACGTCCGCCACGGCCAGCGCGCCCAGCGCGAACATGATCGTGATGGCCACGTAGTCGGCGGGCCTGGCCTGCAGCACGATCGCGTCGCCGAGCAGGGAGCCGATGACCCGGCCCTGGAAACCGTACGTGACCGCGAGCAGCACCGTGAGCGCGAAGACGCACACGGCGAGTGTGGCCGCGCCGAGCAGCGTCCGGCCCGGCACCCTGACCAGATGGGCGAGCGCCAGCCCCGTGACGCCGCGCGGAGAGGCGGCGCGGCGCGGCGGCCGCGCCCCGGGGCGTACCGCCTCGACAGGTGGTACGGCCGAAGCCCGCCAGGCTGGCACTGCCCCCGCGGCGAGTGCCAGCGCCAGCGCCGCCGGCACCGCCAGCAACGCGCGGGCCGGCGACACCTCCAGCCCGGACCACGACGAGAGAGGTACGGCGAGCGCCGCCGACAGCAGTCCGGCGACCAGCCCGACCGCGCCCACCTCCCACAGCACCGACCCGAACAGCCGCCCCCTGCCCCACCCGAGGCACGACAGGACGCCCAGCTCCGACCGGCGCGTACGAACCATGGCTGAGGCGGCGTTCAGCACGAACATCGCGCACACCGCCAGGATCAGCACGAACAGCACGACCGACTTGCGGTCGGCCGCGTCCAGGATGCGGTAGGCGACCCCCTTGCCGACCCAGCCCTCCGCGAGGGCGAGCGGCGGGCGGCCGTGCGAACCGGCGGGCAGCGCGACGGCGACGGCGGTGGGGGAGGCGCCCATCGTGATGTCCACCTCCAGGCCCGTGGCCGCGACGATCTCGCGGGCGACCTGCGCGATGCGCTCCCTGCTGACCGGGTCGGGCCCGGTCACACCGGTCACCCGAATCCGGACCACACTCAGCGGCGCCCGGGCGAGTTCGCCGCTGCGGTCCCGGTTCGCGATCTTGTCCAGGCCGCCGAGGTCGGTGAGCAGGAGCGGCGGGGCCTGGAGGTAGCCGGCCACGTTGTCGGTGGGCAGCAGGTCTTTGCCGCCCAGCAGGTCGCGGGTCCGGGCGTCCGCCGCCGTGACGGTCGGCGGGTGGTAGGTCTCCATGGGCACCTGCGCCAGTTCGGAGAATCCGGGCAGGCGGGTGGCGTCGAAGCGTCCCTGCAGACTGAACAGCAACGGGCCGCCGAGCCCGTGCGTGCCGTCCAGATCCGTGATGAGGGGGCGCGCGGTGAGCTTACGGAACTGGGTGTCGACCGCGCCGAGGGGTGCGCTGTGCCACGCCGCCTTGTCGCGCCAGACCTCCGGGTCGTTCTTCACCTTCCTGGGAGTCAGAGTGCCGTCGGCGGCGCGGTCGTAGTCGACCGGGCCTGCGGTCCAGTACTGGGTGAGCGGCGCGAACATGCCTGCGGCGGCCTCGGTGCCCTGGGTGGTCCAGGTGTCGAGCAGGTCCTCGTAGAAGGACTGCGGCTCTATGGTCACCTTCCGAATCCGGGTGTTCTTCGCTTTGCCGAGGTAGTCACGGACCTTGGCGGCGGGTGTGCCGTCGGCGACCAGGTCGGCGGCGGTGGTGGGCAGTCGCCTGATGTCGATCTCCTCGCGCTGGTCCATGAGCGGCCGGCTGGTGGCCAGCAGGGGGATGTGCCACTTCTTCACCTCGGCCCCCGTCCCGAAGTAGTCGCCGGCCACGACGGCCTTGTCCAGGCCGGCGAGCCTCGCCTCGGCCGCCGGGTCGACGGCGGCGAGAAGGAGCGGGAAGTCCTGGCTCAGGCGGACGACGGCCTCGCCCTTCTTGGTGTCGCCCTTGCCCCACTGGCCGGGCGCGTCCTGTCCTCTGCCGCTGTGGGTGGACCAGGCGCCGACGGTCGGGCCGGGGTCGAACAGGTCCTTCTTCTCCGGCCAGGCCAGTGAGGTGCCGAGGTTGATCTCCTTGCCCGAGGCCAGGCGCTCCGTCGTGAGGTCGAGCAGCTCTCCGCCGTCCTCCATGGCGAAGGTCATGGGGCGGCGGGTGACGTACTCGTAGTGGGGCGAGCGCGGGATCCTGGTGAGGCCGCGGTCGGCCACCCGGGTGCGGTCGATGCGCAGCATCGTGCGCTCGCCGGGGGCCAGCGTGTCGGTGACCGGCACCTGTACGACGCCGCTGCCGGTGAAGTAGCCGACCATGCCGATCGGCGCTGCCACCTCGATGCCGTCGAGCCGCCTGATCGCGGCCAGTTGCGCGTGGGTGATGCCGCCATGGATGCCGGACAGATAGTTCGCCCTGACCAGGCCGGTCGAGCGTTCGACGGCGGTGGTCGAGCCCTTGGGGCGGACGAGGATGTCGTACTGGGCCCGGTAGTTGTCCTTGACGGTCCCGGTGATCTCCAGGCGCTGCGTCTCCGCGGTGCCGGTCAGCACACTGAACCCGGTCGCGGCCACCATGATGCCGAGCAGCAGGACGAGGACACGTCCGGCGCGGTGCCTGAGCTGGGCGCCCACCAACCTGATCATCCGAGCCTGCCGATGCGGTCGAGCACGTCGGTGGCGGGAGCCATGGTCTCGTCGGCCGCCACCCGCCCGTCGGCGAGCCGGATCAGCCGGTCGCAGGTCGCAGCCAGCTCGGGATTGTGCGTGGCGATGATCATGGTCATGCCGTGGCTTTCCCGCAAGCCGAACAGCAGGTCCACGATCTCCTGGCCGGTGGCGCTGTCGAGGTTTCCGGTGGGCTCGTCGGCCAGCAGCAGCGGCGGCCGGCCGATGAGTGCGCGGGCGATGGCCACCCGCTGCTGCTGACCGCCGGACAACTGGGACGGCAGCGCGCGTTCGCGGCCCGCCAGGCCGACGGCGTCCAGCAGCTCACGGGCCCACGCCCGCCGGTCGAAGTCCACCCGGTACGGCAGTACGGGCGCCAGCACGTTGTCCAGCGCGCTGAGTGCGGGCAGCAGGTGGAAGCGCTGGAAGACGAACCCGATCCTTCTGCGGTGGGCGCCGAGGCCGCGTCGCGGTAAGGGCTTGCCGTCGAGGAGGATCTCCCCGGAATCGGGCAGGTCCATCCCGCCGATCAACTGAAGAAGGGTGGACTTGCCCGCGCCGGAGTGCCCCATCAGCGCGGTCGCGCCGCCTGCTGCGAACTCCAGGCTCACGTCGTCGAGCGCTTTCGCCGTCCCGTGGACACGGCTGACGCCTCGGAGGGTGATTGCTACTGCCATACTGGACTACATTGTCACAATGTAGGAGGTGATCTCTACCAATACATTGCGACAATCTATGCAATCGGGAAATGATCTGACTCATGCCACTCAGTCACGCCGTCCTCGCCCTGCTCGCCGACGGTCCCAGTCACGGGTACGAGCTCAAGACCCGCTTCGAGGCGGCCATCGGCCCCCAGTGGGGCGGGCTCAACATCGGCCACCTGTACCAGATCCTCGACCGCCTGGTCAGGGACGGGTTCGTGGTCCGCAGCCACGTCACCCAGAGCGACCGGCCGGACAAGACGCTCTACCAGCTCACCCCGGACGGCACCGAGGAACTGACCGGCTGGGCCACCGTGCCGCACGTGCGTGCAGGCGGATTCCGGGACGAACTATTCCTCAAACTGCTCGCCGCCACCCGGCTGGGGCGCGACGCGCTGGACGCGTTCACGGCGGCGCAGCGGCAGGCGTACCTGTCCGACCTGGCAGGACTGGCCGCGCTGCGGCGGCAGAGCGAACCGGACCCGCTGGTGGCGCTGCTGATGGACGCGGCGGTCGCGCACATCAAGGCGGACCTCCAAGTCGTCGAGAGCGCCGAACGCCGCCTGGCGGCACTCGCCGCCCAGGCCCCGGCGCTGTCGACGGCACCACCGCAGCCAGGACGAGAACAAACCGGCTGACCGGCCACGCGGCCGCTGAGATAGATTCGCCGCCATGAGCTTGTCGGCAAGTGCCGTGGTTCAGGTCGCATACCACAGGCCCGCGAGCGCCGCGACGGGCACCTGCCAACTGCTCTGCTGCCCGAGCCAGGTCCCCGCGGGGATGCCGAGCACGAGGGCCGACGATCCGGCGACGGACAGCGCCCCGACCACCCGCCCCCGGACCTCGGGCGCGAACAGGCCCATGGCGACCGGTCCCATCCCGGCCCAGAACAGTGCCTGGCCGAGCGCGGTCAGCAGCCCATAGGACGTCGCCATGGCGGCGGCGAGGCTCGACACCATGAGCGCGGCCAGCAGTCCGGTGAGCACATAGCGCCGGGGTACGGTCCGCACGGCGTGGGTCAGCGGCAAGGACGCGACGACGACCGCCACCGCGTAACCGGTGACCAGGAGGCCGACCGCCGACACCGACACCTGGAGATCGTCCGAGATGAGCTCCAGCAGGCCGACCGGCAGGTTCTCCGCCGTGTTGAAGGTGAAGGCGGCCAGCATCAGGGCCGTCACCACCGCGACCCCGCGCCATGGAGCAGGTCGGGTCGTGACAATCATGGTTGATTCCGACATATGACCGCTCAACCGGTCATCTGACCCGACCTGCTGATCATTTCGCAACTCGGAATCGCGACTTCGGTCAGGCCACGCGGTCGGACCTGAGCCTGGCAGCGATGTCGACGACGCGGCGGGCCTGGTAGCGGGCCGCCTCCAGGGCCACCTCGCCGGGCAGGCCGTCGGCGGCCGTACAGGAGGTGCCGTACGGATTGCCCGACTTGAACTGCACCGGGTCGGTATAGCCGGGCGGCACGATGACACCGCCCCAGTGGTAGAACGTGTTCGCCAACGCCAGGAGGGTGGATTCCTGCCCGCCGTGTGCGGTGTTGGAGGCGGTGAAGGCCGAATACACCTTGTCCGCCAGCTTGCCGTGGAACCACAGGGGGCCGGTGGTGTCGATGAACGCCCTGAGCTGGCTGGACGGGTTGCCGAACCGGGTGGGGGTGCCGAAGAGCACCGCATCGGCCCATTCCAGGTCGTCGTGGCAGGCTTCCGCGACGTCGGCGGTGTCCCGCAGGTGCCCGGCCCACTCCGGCCGGGCGCCGACCGCCTCCGGCGGGGCCGTCTCGGCGACCTTGCGCAGCCGTACGTCTGCGCCGGCCTTCTGCGCGCCTTCGGCGGCGGCTTGCGCGAGGGCGTGGATGGTTCCGGTGGAGCTGTAGTAGATGATCGCGATATTGACTGACATATCAGGTTCCCTTCTTGGTTACCCGAGATGACGAGATTGCCGGGCCAGATGTGAGGCGGCGACCTCACACTTCGGTGCGCCGACTCGTCATAAGAGGTGAGCGTCGAAGAGAGCCGGTGACACCATGACCAACCCGTCCGATCCGGGCCTGAGCTCGATCACGAGCGAACGGCGTCGGCTGACCAACCTCGTCTACCGGCTGCTGGGCTCCCTGGCCGAGGCCGAGGACGTCGTCCAGGAGACCTACGCCCGCTGGTACGCGCTGTCCCCCGAGCAGCAGGACGCCGTCGAGTCTCCCGGCGCCTGGCTGTCGAAGGTCGCCGGCCGGATCTGCCTCGACCTGCTCAGGTCGGCGCGGGCCAGACGCGTGCAGTACGTGGGCGAGTGGATCCCGGAGCCGCTGCCCGATCGCTCGGAGTGGATCACCGGTCGGCCGGACGGTGACCCGGCCGACCGGGTCACCCTCGACGAGTCGGTCAACATGGCCTTCCTCGTCGTCCTCGAATCGATGACCCCGGCCGAACGGGTGGTCTTCATCCTGCACGACGTGTTCCGCTACCCCTTCGCCGAGGTGGCCGAGATCGTCGGCCGTACGCCTGTCGCCTGCCGCCAACTGGCCACGTCGGCTCGCCGCCGCGTGCGCGCCTCGCGGCCCGGCGCGGCCTCGACGGCTCAGCGCACCGACGTCGTCAGAGCCTTCAAACGGGCATGGGCGGCCAAGGACATCGAGGCTCTGATCGGGCTGCTGGCCCCCGACGCCACGGCGACCGGTGACGGCGGCGGGCTGACCACCGCCGTGCTCCACCCGGTCCACGGCGCCGAACCGGTCGCCCGGTTCTTCGCCGACCGCCACATCGCGGTGTCCGGCGTGACACTCGTGGAGCGTACGGTCAACGGCCAGCCCGGCCTGGTGGCCCGATTGGACGGTGTCACCGTGTCGGTGATGGCGTTCGACATCACCGGCGACCGGATCCGCCACATCTGGGCCATCCTCAACCCCGACAAACTCCACCCCTGGACGGGCGCGATGTGACTCGTGGAGTCAATCTTCGATCCAGAGGTACCACGGGGGCGTCGAAGTCGATGTTCGGACTCCTGTCTCGCTTCGAAGGGCGCGGCCTAAGGCCTGTCGGTGACTATCCGGCGTTCTGCAGCCGGGTCGCGAGGCGTTCGGCCAGAGGGTGGTCGCCGAGACCGTCGCGCAGCCACTGCCCGACAACGGCAAGGTAGAGCGGTCTCGGTGCCTCGGTCCAGTTCAGTTTGCCGTGCGGCGGCTCCGGGTCGTACTCGATGGCGAACTGCACCGCCCGCGCCAGGTCGATGCCGCCCAGTTCCTCGGTCAGGTGCAGGGCCATGTCGATGCCGGCCGAGACGCCGGCGGCGGTGAGGACGGGCCCGTCCGCCACCCACCGCTCGCGGACCGGGGTGGCGCCGAACTCCGGCAGGGCGTCGAGCATGGACCAGTGCGTCGTGGCCCGCCGTCCGTCGAGGAGCCCGGCGGCGCCCAGGATGAGGGAGCCGGTGCACACCGAGGTCGTCAGCCGGGCGCCGCCGCGCAGGTAGGCCAGCAGCGTCTCGTCGGTCATCGCGCGCAGCGTCGGCGCGCCACCGCCCGGGACCACGACCACGTCGGGCGAGGGTACGTCGGCGAAGGTGTGGCCGGCGCGCACCTGGAGCGGCGTGTCGGTCTCGTACGGCTCCAGCCGCTCGGCGACCACGATCACCCGGAACTCCGGTCTCATCGCCGCGAGCGTGGAGAGCACCTGCAGCGGACCCACCAGGTCCAGAATGGTGCAGCCGGGGTAGAGCACGAACGCGATGGTCTTCTCGGTTCCCATACCGATCATCCTGCCTACTCCTGGCCCGGAGCCGACGGCCCATGTCCGAAATCCTGGGATACCTGGCAGCTCTGGGCGGGGTTCATCCCATAGCGGTGGCGGTAAGCCTCGCGCAGCGTCTCCGTCGAGCCGAACCCGCAGCGGCGGGCGATCGTCTGCAGCGGCAGGTCGCTGGACCTCAGCAACTGCGCCACCGCCTCGGTACGCGCGGTGCGAACGTACCGCCCGGGTGTGGTGTTCAGTTGTGCGGTGAACAGCCTGCGCAGGTGTCGCACGCTGATGCCGGCGCGGTCGGCGAGCGCGGCGGCGGACAGATCTCCTGACAGGTTGCCGGTGATGTACGCGACGAGATCCCGCACGACGCGGTTGCCGGGCGGCGCGGCGGACA
The DNA here is from genome assembly GCF_039525605.1 of Nonomuraea longicatena. Lineage (NCBI taxonomy): Bacteria > Bacillati > Actinomycetota > Actinomycetes > Streptosporangiales > Streptosporangiaceae > Nonomuraea > Nonomuraea longicatena. The sequence goes on from NZ_BAAAHQ010000041.1 coordinate 68,261, forward strand.
TGAACATGCTGATCTGCGCCTGGTTGCCCGGCCGGTGCAGGTACGTCACCAAGGTCTGGGCCACCTCCCTGGCCAGCGTGGGGCCGTGGTCGTCCGCGATCAGGCTGAGGCTCAGATCCAGCGCGCTGGTCACCCCGGCGGAGGTGTGCAGCCGGCCGTCCGAGATGTAGAGGGGGACGGAGTCCACGGTGATGGCGGGAAAGAGCGCGGCGATCTGCGCCGCGTGCCGCCAATGCGTGGCCACCCGCCTGCCGTCGAGGAGACCGGCGGCGGCGAGCACCGAGACGCCTGTGCAGATCGAGACGATTCTCCTGCTGATTCTGGCGATCCGGCGGATCTGGTCCACCGTCCGCCGATCATCCGCGGCGGCCAGGTGCCCGTGTCCGCCCGCCACGATCAGCGTGTCCACCGCGCCCGCGACCCGTTCCAGCTCGCGCTGCGCCACCAACGCGATGCCGCAGGAACTACGGACGGTCGCCGCCCGCAGGGTGGCGAACTCGACGATGTAAGCCGGTTTCGCACCGGCCCGGTTGGCCGAGGCGAACGCGTCGCCCGGACAGGCCACGTCCAGCAGTTCGACGTCCGGGTAGCCGACGATGACGACGCGGCGGCTCTCGATACTCATATGTCATCCCAAACGGACATGTCTTCCAGGATTGCGGACATCATCGCCGCCCCCGCATCCGACCACGCGGAAAATGACCCGCATGTCGGAAACCACCGATCGGAGAGCCGGCTACGGACTGCTGGCGACGCTGTACACCGCCCAGTTCCTCGGCACCTCGTTCTTCGCCACCGCTCTGGCGTCCATCCTGCGTGAGCGCGGGGTCGGGCTGGAGCAGCTCGGCCTGTTGCAGGTGATCTCGATGATCTCCGCGCTGCGCATGCTGTGGGCGCCGCTGGTGGACCGCTTCGGCTCCGCCCGCCGAGGGCACTACCGATCCTGGCTGCTGATCCTGCAGCCGGCGCTGGCGGTGACCCTGCTGAGCGTCGTACTCCTCGACCCGGTCGACGACCTCGGCCTGGTCCTGTTCGCCGCCTGCGCCGCCGGGTTGCTCTCCGCCACCCAGGACATCGCCGCCGACGCGCTGGCCGTACGGCTGCTGCGCGCGAACCGATACGGCACGGCGAACGGTATCCAGGTCGCCGGCGGCTACGTCGGCAGTCTCGTCGGCGGCGGCGTCTCCCTGCTCGTCTACGAGGCGTTCGGCTGGGCGCCGGCGCTGCTCGTGCTGGCGACGCTGACCGCTTTGCCCGCCTTCCAACTGCTCCGGCTGGCCGAGCCCGCCGGCCCTGCCTCCCGTTCCGGTCTGGGGCAGCGGTACGCCGCGCTGCGCGACGTCCTCTCCGAGCGCACCATGGCGCGGTGGACGCTGATCGTGCAGCCCTGCCTGTTCGCCGGAATCTTCGCCGCGTACGCCCTCGTCGGCCCGATGCTGGTGGACGCGGGCTGGTCGCTGTCCGCCATCGGCCTGGTCACCAGCCTGGTGGGCGACACGGTGGCGATGCTGGGCGCGCTGCTGGCCGGTCCTCTCATCGCACGGTACGGCACCCGCGCCTGCCTCCTGCTGTTCGGCCTCGTCCTGCTGGCGGCGGTGCTGGCGCTGCTGCCGTTGGCCGCCGGTTCCGCCGCGCCACTGGTGACCGGGGCGGCCCTGCTGATCTTCAAGATCGCCTACGCGGCGGTGGCCACGGTCGTCGGGGCCGTGACGATGCGGCTGTCCCGGCCGGGCATGGCGGGCGCGGACAACAGCGCGATGGCCGGCGTCAGCTCCCTGATCGCCTTTGGCGCGGGCGCGGCCGCCCTGGCGATGGCGGCCGCCGTCGGCTATCCCGCCACGATGGCCACTGCGGCGGCACTCGTCGGCGCCGGCCTGCTCACCGTCCGGCTCCTCCCCGACGAACGCCGGACTCCGCTGGTGCGACCTCAGACGCTGAACGCGCGTGACCCTGCCGCTTTGGGCGACATCCGGCGTCACCGGGTTCGGCCGCCTTCGTCGATCACCCGGACGTTGTCAGTGAGGTGTCCGTGCACGGAGAAGTGGCCATGCGGGCCAGGTCGGCGACTACGAATCGGTCCCGAGTGGTCCGCCAGTACAGCAGTGGTCCGTCCTGTGTCCATGCACCGCTCTTGATCTCCGTCCACGGCGACTGGGCCTTCATCAGGTCGGGGGACCCGAGCAAGGCGGCCTGGCGCGTGCAGCGATCGTAAATCTGGGCGACGTGCCCCAGATCGGCAGCTCCCCAGGTGCTGGGGATGGAGTCGTCTCCTTCAACGGTTGGGACGCCGAGGAGGGCAAGCCGATCACGAATCGGCGGTCTCATCCTGAGTGCGTCTCCCGGCACGGTCGTGCGATCGGAACCATCCACGCGTAACACCGTTGCCTGCGTGACCTTCCACAACTCCTGCCGGTTGCCCCCGACACACCAAACGGGCCCGCAGGCCAGGCGATGTTCGAGATCGTCGGCCTCGGTCACCTCGATCTCCTGGCCTGTGTCGAGATTGATCACGGTGCGCTCGTCCGCGTCGAACGCCCATGGCCACGAGCTCACTCGAAGCACCCTGTCCGGCAGCACCTGCTCGGGAGTCCCGCCGCGAAGGGGAATCCGCCAGATGTCGCCGCGATATCCCCACCACACGGCATTCTCACCGCTGATCTGGAAGCCGTCCACATCGACCTTCTCGGCCCGGACGGTTGCCGGCAAACGCGCCACCAAACGCATCGTTCCGCCTGTTCGAGGCATGGCCCACACTTCATAGTGACGCTGTCCGCCAGGAGAGGCGCCAGGCACGTACCCCTTGACGAGCCACGCCACTTGGGTAGGTCCGATTGCCGTTTCCTGGACCTCGAAGCAGCCGCCGCACGCCGCCCACTCGGGGGCTCGCGCCAAGACGCGTTGCTTCTTGTTCCGCGTATTGAAACTGATGAACGTCGGACGATACTCATGAGTTCTCAGGAGCAATTCATCTTCGTCGAGTGCCCCGATGGGCCACAACCGAGTCCCGTCCTTGCGCTCGGCGGGCACCGTACTGACGGCTTCAGGCCAGACCTCATCGACCGGTACCAAGCTTGGCGGCACCGGGAGCTGCGCGGGTCGTTCGGGAATTTCCTCTTCGCTGGAAGTCCATGTCAAGCCTAATACGATCACCAGCGATAAAACCGCCGCCGCCCGCGCTAACGCGCCCCGATCCATTTGAACTTCCACCCGACTTGGCCCCCGCATCGCTCTCTCATCAAAGTCACGATGCCCTGTAGCATAGCTACGCTGGTTTAGTCGGTAAACCGTACGAGTTGCACGTGATCGCCTCGAATGGCATCGACCCTCGGCAACGGTGGAGCTGGGACGGACGCCGGAGAAAACTGGCCAAGAAGTTGAGTCCCGGCTGCTCCATATGGAGAAGGACCACCCTGGTGGCTCGGTTACTGAGTGTGTCGCGCCAGGACCGCTACGCCTGGGCGACCCCGGCTGAGCGAGCGCGCCGAGCCGACCGGGTAGATCCGCCAGGACTTACTGCGCCTCCGATGAGATCTACAGGGCGTCGCGTATTCACGCCGACCTGCGCGAGTTCGGTGGGTTGGGACATCAGTGGGAGGTCCGGCTGATGCGCGCTGCCCGATTGGCCGGATGAGCTGGCGCACTACCATCGCCCACCGGCAGGCGGCTACTGGCTCCGACGGCACAGAGCGGAGGGCTCTTCCGCCCATCGTCGGGGTCGGGCGCGTTCGGAGGCATCTCTTCCCCCGGGGTCGTCACCCGTGGTGTTCCCCGTTCGGGTAGGGCTTGGGCTCCCAGACGGGGACGAGGTCGCCGGTCGTCCCGCCTGCGGTGAGGTGGTCGGCGGCGTCCTTGCCGTGAGTGGCCTGAACGACGTAGATGGAGCGGGCGACCTGCATCAACTGTCCCACGATCTCGGCGGCGTGCTTGCGGCCAGTCTCGTCGCGGTCGGCGACAACGGAGACATCGGCGCCGTAAAGGTATTCGGCGAACTCCGGGCGCCACTCACCCGCCCCCATCGGGTTGCATGTGGCCGTGATGTATGGACGGGCACGAAGGGCTTCGACGTCCTTCTCGTCTTTGCAGATCATGACGACCCGCTCTTCGCGGACAGCCGCCAAGACCTCGGGCAGGTGGTAGGGCACCAGCCTGACGGCGAGTCTGCCGTCGTCACCGTAGAGGCTCCATCGGCGGCCGGAACGCTTGGACGGATCCGGCCGCCACTGCCGGAACCCCTGACAGCCGCTGCCCCTGAGAGGGCATCGGTCGACCCCGTACAGAACAGTGTCGTCGCGGTCGCGATAGAGGTATTCGGCGGCCTTGCCGTGGCCGCACGGCATCCACAGGTCGTTGCCGTTGTCCAGCTTGGCCTGGTCTTGGAAGTCGGGGAGCCAGCGGGCCGACATGAGCAGTTCGAGGGCGGCTATCACGGCCACGGCCGAGGACTCCGGCCCGCCTTGGTGTGTGAGCTCGACCATGTTGTCGTTGTTGTCATGGCCCCTGCCTGCCCAGGGCGAGGGGTGACGCTTAACGTAAGCGGGACAGATAGCGTTCCTCTGGATTGTCGAACCACGCGGAGCATGGCCCATGACCTGGTAGAGGCGTTGCGGAAGCCACGTGAAAGGCGTGCTCATGCCGTCTCCTCATTGAGCAGCTTTGAAGCAGCGGAGCGAACCCCACTGATAGGTGATGAAGTCGCGCCAGCGGCGCGATCCGGGGAGGGCCCGGCAACCGATGTGGTTACCGGGCTGTCGATGGCCTCGAAATTCTCTGAGCAGCACCACTGATGCCCCGCCGGAGCCGGATCGACGTAGAAGACCACGAAGGGCGCTGCGGGCAGTTCATGAGGGCGTTGGCGGAGAGGCTGTCTACCTCTACTGGCGCGGTCCGGTGATGTGCTCGATGACGGCCACGCGGGGGACGTGTCGGCCGCGCTCGTCGATCAGGGCCGACTCGATCTCTCCGGATTTCACCTTGGTGAAGCTTTGGCGCCCGATGTGGAGCTGCTCGGCTGTCTCCTCAACGGTGAGGAGGGGTGGCAGAGTCGCGGCCCCAGCATGATCCAAAGTCGTGACCTCAGACTTACCCGTCCGGGGTACGGACAGGTAAGCGGCATGACTAGACTCCATAAGTCCTCCAACTTCACTTCGCATAGGTGAAGCCCCCGCGTGAGCGGGGGCGGTGGGGAAGTCGGCCTGGCAGGCCCGAGAGGTGCAAGCTCTCGGTATACCCCTGTCGGGCCGTCCCCGTTTCTGGAGTCAAGCGGTCTACATCGAACTGTTGGGGATGTCCGATTGACCCTGGTCCAAGACGAGCCTAGCAGCTCTTGACCTTTCCGCAGCGCGCTAGGGCGTGCGCATGCGCAAGGCTGCTCGCCTGATCGACTTCCCTTTGTGACGGATACACGCTCTGACGTAGGTGGATGCGGGTTGCGACAGAACTGAATCCTCAAAGCTGCGTGATCAAGAATGTCCGATTTGCCGTATTTTCGGCTAACATCACACTGGTTTCCATCGTCGATCTCGACGTGTTAACTACGCTATGGGTTTGCTAGATTACTGTGCGGAGTGGCGGTCGTGGCGCCTCCGCCGGTTGCGTCAGCGGTCGGGTCGGGCGGGGAAAGGGCTCGCCCTGGAGTCCGATGAACGACTGAAAGCTTGCGTATACGCAAGCTGACAGCTAATGTCTGCTTGCGAATTAGAGAAACTATGGAGTGTACCAGTGTCCGGCGACAACCCCTCAGGTCGAGGCAACTTCTCCGAGTGGCTCACCGCTATGGCGAAGGCGATGGGATACGGCACTGACGCCGCCCTATCTGATGCACTCGGGATCAGCCAATCCACGATCTTGCGTTGGAGGCAAGGAAGTAAGCCGTCGATTCGGCATCTCGCCAGCCTCAGTCGTGTGCTCGGCACTCGGCTTGAAGCCCTTCTTGTTCTGACCGGCCATGTCTCGGCTGATGCGTTCGGTGCGAATACGGACACGCCGGAGCCTCCATCCGCGACCACTGAGGCTGTGCGTAAAATCAAGGACGCGACGCTAGGCGAACCCTTAAAGGAGCGCTTGCTTAAGTACTGGGAACTGCGTCTTGGTGAGGAACGTGGACGCCTCTACGCCCTGATCAAGGCGTTGGAGGAAGAGGAACTAAAAGGCCCGGAAGGTTCTCTTGATGTAGCCGAAGCGTATCGGCTGATGAAATCAGATCTGCCGAAGCATTTCGCTGACCTCATGACGGCCGCTCGTCGCTATTTCGATCTCGCCTCTCCGCGTCGTGGAGTACGACGGCGTGCGAGACGGCAGCCTTCTGTCGATTTCATTGCCGTGCAACGCCAGATGATCGACGGCATCGAAGTGTCAGAGCTGCGCAAGAGCCCTGAAGGGCGCTGGTACTGGCGAAGACCGAACGGCGAACCAACGTTCGAGGTGACCTTCACCACCGAAGAAGCGGCTATAGAGACTCATCAGATGACACTCAACCTTGCCCGAGACCTACTTGAGAAGGCAGTGGATCACCGTAACAGACAGGGATCACCACAAGGTGTGGGTGAGAGTGATTCCTCCCGGCGTGCGGATGATGTGGATAGACGTGGATAGATGCCATCGCCCTGCCTGTCGGCTCGCGTCAAGCAACTCCTCTTCAAGCCCAAAGGTGTGAGAACCTACCCGGACCGGGAACTACTGTCGCACTCGTCTGACGACGGCGGTAAACGTTGTCCGCAGGCAGGGTCGGGTTAGGCCGTAACGTCGCTGAGTCGCCTCCGGAGGCCCCAGGGGGGCGTCGCTCATGCTCGCCCAGGGCGCCCCACTTCACGTCGATTCCAAGGTCGAGCATCGCGATCACCAGGGACATCTACGGACACCTACTGGAAGGCGATCGTCGCGCCGCGACCGGCGCCATCTCCAGCGCTCTGCTGGGAAAGCAGAGCCCGGTGGCTCCCATCGACGACGACGACACCGGGTGAGGCTTGAAAGCAGAAGGCCCCTGTAGGCGTAATGCCTGTTCAGGGGCCATTTCTGTTGCAGAGCCGACGAGGGGAATCGAACCCCTGACCTTCTGTTTACAAGACAGACGCTCTGCCGATTGAGCTACGTCGGCACAGCCAATCAGTGTAGACGGTCAACGGCGTCGATGACGAGCCACCTCGTACAACGTCACCCCGGCGGCCACTCCGGCGTTGAGGGACTCGGCTGCGGCCTGCATCGGGATGCGGGCCACGACGTCGCAGTGCTCGCGGACCAGGCGCGACAGCCCGCGCCCTTCGGAGCCGACCACGATCACCAGCGGTTCGGTGAAGAGCTGGACGTCGGCGATCTCCGTGGTGCCCTCGCCGTCCAGGCCGACCACGAACAGGCCGGCCTCGCGGTACTCGCGCAGGGCGGCGGTCAGGTTGGCGGCGCGGGCGACGCGCAGGTTGGCCAGGGTGCCGGCGGACGTCTTCCAGGCACCGCCCGTCACTCCGGCGGAGCGGCGGGAGGGGATGAGGAGGCCGTGCGCGCCGAAGGCGGTCGCCGAGCGGGCGATGGCGCCGAGGTTGCGCGGGTCGGTGACGCCGTCGAGGGCGACGATCAGCGGGGGCTCGCCGGCGTCGTGGGCGAGATCGATGAGTTCGTCGGGGTGGGCGTACTCGTAGGCCGGGATCTGCAGCGCCACGCCCTGGTGGACGGCGCCCTCGGTGAGCCGGTCGAGCTTGTCGCGGGTGACTTCGAGCAGGGCGACGCCGCGCTCGGTGGCGACCTTGATGGCGTCGCGGACGCGGTCGTCGTTGTCGATGCGCTGCGCCACGTACAGGGCGGTCGCGGGGACGCCCGCCGACAGGGCTTCGAGGACGGGGTTGCGGCCGCCGATGTACTCGGGCGCGTCCTCGGAACGCCGGCGCGCGGGGGCGCGTCCGCCGGCGCCGGTGGTGCCGCCGCGGTCCTCGCGGGCGATGCGCTCGGACCTGGACTTGTCCTTGAACCAGTGGCGCATGTGCGCGGGCGGCGTCGCCCCCTTGCCTTCGAGGCTGCGGCGTTTCTGCCCGCCGGTGCCCTTGTTCGGGCCCTTCTTCTTCGCGGGCCTGCCCGATGCCCTACCGCCTGCTGCCATGAAGTCAAGGGTACTCGCCGTGACACCCCTCTCCCGCCCCCATCCTGTACGGCAAGCCCCTCCACCCGCCTCCCACCGCCGCCCCTCCCGGCCTCTCCGAGCGCCCCTCGATCTGACGGCTCCCCGCCGTAACGGTCAAATGTCAATAAACACCGACGGAACCGCAGATCACCCTGGGTAGACGTGCGGTGTGGGGAACGAGCCGCTCAACACGGACGAACGCGCGGAGCTTGAGCGACTCCGTGCAGAACTCGCCAATCGCGACAGAGGCGGCGGGCGAACCGTGTCCGCCTGGATTCTGATCATCGTCGGCTGCCTGCTGGCGATGCTGTCGGTGGTGGGCGTGTGGGTGGACAACGAGGTGACCGACACCGACCGTTACGTCGAGAACGTCACGCCGCTGGCCTCGGACCCGGCCGTGCAGAACGCGGTCGCCAACCGCACCACGTCCGAGATCATGAAGCGCCTGGACGTCCCGGCCGTCGTGGACGAGGTGGTCGTCGCGCTGGAGGGCAGGGGACTGCCGAAGCCGGTCGGCGACAAGCTCGTGGGCCTGGCAGGGCCGCTCGGTTCGGGAGTGGCGCAGTTCGTCCACAACGTCGTGGACAAGGTGGTGACGAGCGACGCGTTCGCCACGTTCTGGGTCGAGGCCAACCGGATCGCCCACACCCAGCTGAACGCCATCCTGTCCGGCCAGGGCAGCCAGGTCGTCAAGGTGTCGGGCAACACGGTGAGCATCGACCTCGGACCGCTGATCGACCGGGTCAAACAGCGGCTGGTCGCGGCCGGACTGACGATCGCGGGGAGCATCCCCGAGATCCATCCCACGTTCGAACTGTTCCAGATCCAGGACCTCGGCACCTACCAGGCGCTTTACCAACTGCTCAACGCGCTCAAGTGGGCCCTCCCCGTACTGGCCCTGCTGTTCCTGGCGGGCGGGGTCTTCGCGGCGCACGGCCGGCGGCGGGCGCTGGTCGGTGCCGGGCTCGGGATCGCGCTGGCGATGCTGGTGCTCGCCGCGATCCTGGTGCTGGTGCGGGCCGGATACCTGCACGCGGTGGGGGTTCGGGGCCTCGATCAGGCGGCTGCGGCGACGATCTTCGACACGCTGGTGCGCTTCCTCAAGGCCGGGTTGCGGGTGGTGCTGGTCGTGGGGCTGGTGGTGGCGGCAGCGGCGTTCCTGTCCGGACCGGGGGCGGCCGGGCTGAGGAACACGGCCAAGCGGGGGATCGCCCGCTTGCGCGGCGGCCTGGAGCTGGGGGCCTTCGGCGTGTGGGTGAAGCAGCACCAGCGGCCGATCCAGGTGGTTCTGGTGGTGATCGCGGCGCTGGTGTTCGTCTTCTGGAACCATCCGACAGGGCTGGTCGTCCTGGTCATCGCACTGTGTCTGCTGCTGGCGCTGGCCGTGGTGGAGTTCCTGGGCCAAAGCCCGAAACCGCCCACCGCACCCCGCCCGCTGTGAGCTTCCGCCCGCCCGCTCTACGAAGGGTGGCCTGGCCCGACACCACGGTGAATGTCGGCTTCCGGCTCGCCCTCCGACCGATCGTGGCCGACCCGACCAGGGTCCCCTCGCGGGTCCCTGCGCGTGGCTCACGCCGACGGGGCGAAACTCGTGTCCCCTCGGACGGGCCACCCGCCGGCGTCTCTGCGGCCGGGTCAACACCTGTCCCTTCGGGCAGTTCACCCTGGGAGGGCGGGATGTTGTCCCCAAGGAGGGGCGCCCTGACCAGGGCGGTGCGGGTCACCCTGGCAGGGCGGGACGCGCGGCTCTGCGCACGCGGCACCTTGGTAGGGCGGGACGCGCGGCTCTGCGCACGCGGCACCCTGGCACGGGGAGCACGTGTTCTCTAGGCGATGACCTCCTTGCCTTCCTCGACGGCGAACTCGCCGGTGCCGGTGGTGCCGAACCGGGTCTGGCGCAGGGTGAGCGAGAGCGCGCCGGATCCGCCGCTGAGGACCTCCGCCTCGGTGATGCTGTAGGTGGCCGGGACGGCCGTGCCGTCGAACAGGCGCTTGCCGTCCCCGACCACGACCGGGACCTGGAGGATCCGGTACGTGTCCACGAGCCCGGCGTCGTGCAGCGCACGCACCAGCCGCCAGCTGCCGTGGACCTGCAGTTCGCCGCCCGGCTGCTCCTTGAGCCGACGGACCTGCTCGATGAAGTCGCCGCGCAGTACGGTGGTGTCGCCCCACGCCGCGTCGGCGTCGGAGAGGGTGTCGCTGACGACGTACTTCTTCCAGGAGTTGAGGGCGGTGGCCGCGATGTTGTCCGGCTCGGTCACCTGCGACCAGTAGGAACGCATCATCTCGAAGGTCTTCCGGCCGAGGAGGATGGCGTCGGCCTTCCTGAACCACCCCTCGACCGGGGCGAGCTGGCCTTCGGCGCTGTGAGGGACGAGCCAGCCGCCGCGCTCGAAGTCGTCGCTCCGGTCCTCTTCGAACCCGCCCGGCCCCTGCATGACGCCGTCGAGGCTGACGAAGGTGTGGACGCTGAGCTCCATGGGGTTCTCCTTGGTCGAGATCGTGTGTCGTGTTTGAGGTGATGACCCAAGGATGCGGATGGGTACTTACGGTCTACTTTTCATTGACCTAAAACCCACCCGAAAGTACCCGAAGTTCGCATGTAACCCCGGATCGCCTCGGCCACCGCGCCCGCTCTGACCTGCTCGCCCTGGGGCGGCAGAAGTCGGGTGCCACACCTATCTCCGGAAGAAGGGCCATTGGCGCACAAGGGTTTGAGCCGGTGCGGCGGCCCGCGCCTGTACCCGGCGCTGGTCGGCGAATCCTGGGTCGATGATCGACGAAGCCGGGACGGCGCACACGCGCGGCGCTGACCGGCGGGAGCCGCACCTCACCCGGGTGCAGGGCCGCGGGGAGGGGTGTCACTCCCCGTGATGACGGCCAAGGGGGCGGCGTCGGGGGAGGGGTGGTCAGAAGGGTGGCGCTCGGAGAGGCCGGGAAGGGGGACGGCGGGCGGTGGTGGGGGCGGCTGGGCCGTAAAGGATATTAAGGGCCCTTAAGGGGAGGGGTGTGGTTGTATGCCCTTGTTTAGTGTCAGATATGGCAATTTGCGGCGATGTGCTGGCAGCGCCTGCGCGCCCGTCAGGCGAGTTCGCGGCGTTCGGTGTCGATGCGGCGGCACAGCGCCACGTAGGCGTTGATCACCTTGCGGTACGCCGCCCGCGCCTCGTCGAGTTGTGCGCTCAGTGTCAGGATGCGTCCCGGTTCGCCCTCGCGTTCCGCCTCCGCGAGCATCATCCGCGCCTCGTCGACGATCTGCTCGGCCCGCACCCTGGTACGGCGCAGCAGCGCCGAACACTCGTGCAGTTCCCTGAGTCGTGCCGCCGCGACGATCCGCTCGGCCGCCTCCACGGCGGGTCCGCTCGTCGGCTGCCTGTGAAGATCGGTGCTCATGTACCGCCGCCTCCCCATGTCGAGGGTGCCTGAGTGTAGACGCGCCGACCGCTCGCGGGGATCACGCCGACGGCCTGCGGGGTAGCGCACTCCCCCCACGGGGATGTTCTCTTCCCCTGAGAGTGAAAACACCTTCCCCCACCCCAATTTCCCGCCGTATATTGCCGCCCATAACGGCCTTCGTCGTGAAATTTCGGTGGAAAATGGCGGGGGATTGCCCCCCATCAAGACCTCGGAACCGCCACGCGAGGGCCGCGATCCGTCACATACTGAATGCGACAGCATGCGGATTGTGACGGCTGGGGGGCGCGGCTGTGGCGGAAACCATCACGGAGAGTAACGAAGACTTGGTGGACGTCAGCGTCGTCATCCCCGCTCACAACTGCCGCCCATTCCTTGACAGATGCCTGACCTCGGTCCTCATCCAGCGGGTCGCCAAAGAGATCATCGTGGTGGACGACGGCTCCACCGACGGCACGGCCGAGCTCCTCGACCTCTACGCCACCTACCACCGCACCATCGTCAAGGTCGTCAAGCAGGAGAACTCCGGCGGCGCCGGACGCCCGCGCAACGTCGGCATCGAGCACGCCACCGGCCGCTACGTCTTCTTCTGCGACGCCGACGACTACCTCGGCGCCGAGGCGCTCGAACGCCTGATGGCGATGGCCGACCGCAACGACGCCGACATCGTCCTCGGCCGCATGGCCGGACACGGCAGGCGGGTGCCCGTGTCGATGTTCCAGCACAACCTCGACCGCGCCGATCTCGGCGACAGCGCCGTGTACAACAGCCTGAGCTGCTTCAAACTGTTCCGCCGCGAGATGCTCCTCAGGCACGGCATCCGGTTCGCCGAGGACCGGATGATCGGCGAGGACATCCAGTTCACCGTCCACGCCTACTGCCACGCCGAGGTGATCTCGGTCGTCGCCGACTACGACTGCTACCACCTCGTCGACCGTCCCGACGGCAGCAGCATCATGCAGCAGCCCGACAGCCGCGATCCCGTCGCCTGGCTGGAGATGATCCGCGCGCCGATCGCGCTCATGGCCGCCCACATCCCGCCCGGCCCGCTCCGCGACCACCTGCTGCGCAGGCACTTCAGGATCGACGCCTTCGCCCAGCTCGGCGCCCCGTTCCTGGAGGCCGGGGAGGTCCAGCGCAAGGAGATCGCGCAGGAGGTCGCCGCGCTGTGCGACGAGTGGCTGACACCGGGCGTCATCGCGCGGCTCGGCGGCACCGACCGGCAGCGCCTGGCCGCGCTCGGCGACGTCGAGCGCCTCGAACGGCTGGCCCGCATCGAGGCCGCCGCCGTGCTGCGCAGACTGACCGGCCTGCGCTGGGAGGCCGGGCGCCTGATCGTCACCGGCACGGCCGAGCTTGAGGGCATCCGCGACTGCTCCGGCCTGTCGCTGGTGCTGCGCGCCAGGCACGACCCGGCCCGCGAGATCGTGGTGCGCTCCGAGCCCTGCGCCCGGCTGCGCGACTTCTCCGCCCGCGTCGACGTCGGCGCGCTGGAGTCCGGCGTGTGGGACGCGTACGTGGCGGTCGAGCTCGAAGGCGTCGTCAGGCGCGGCAGGCTGGGCGCCGTCCGCGACGGCGGCATCAGCAGGCCCGCCGCCCGCCTGGCCGGGCGCTCGATCGTGCTCCCGTACTTCACCAGGGACAACGGCAATCTCAGCCTCGACATCGGCGGCCACGTGCTCGCCGTCCCCGGCAGCGTGCGCATCACCAGGACCCGCTGGACGCTGGGCCACCGCCTGGCCCTCGACGGCGAGGTCACGGTCGGCGGCTCGCCTCCCGAGGCCGGGTGTGTGCGCAGGCTGGTGTGGCGGGAGCGCAACACCGGCGCCGAGCGGTTCGACCGGGTCACGTCCATGTCGGGCGGCGCGTTCGCGGCCCGTCCCGCCGTGGGCAGGTTCGCGCCCGGCACCTGGGACGCCTACCTCGAACTCGAACTCGGCGGCCCGCCCGCGCGCTTCCGGATCGAGACGGCGGACACCGCCGTCCCCGCCGCGCGGCGGTGGTGGCAGGGCGCCGTCCTCAGGACCGCCCGGCCGTACGCGACGGCGGGCAGGGGACGGCTGAGCACGGTGGTCCGCAGGCTCACGCCGAGGGCGATCATCCGCCGCCTGCTGCGCTAGTCGCGACCTATATGCAGGTGCGACTTCCTGACTTACAGTGAGGACGGTCTCCTGCTGGGAGGGAACGTCGTGCACGTACCCGATGGCTTCTTCGACGCCGTGGTGTCCGTCTCCTCCGGATTCGTGGCCGCCGCCGCCGTGGCACTGTGCCTGCGCGGGGCGCGCAGGGAACTCGACGACCGCACCGCCCCGATGGCGGGGCTGGTGGCGGCCTTCGTGTTCGCCGTCCAGATGCTCAACTTCCCCGTCGCGGCGGGCACGAGCGGGCACCTGATGGGCGGCGCGCTGGCGGCCGTCCTCGTCGGGCCGTACACGGGTGTGCTGTGCATGGCGGTGGTGCTGATCGTGCAGGCGTTGTTCTTCGCCGACGGCGGGCTGACCGCGCTCGGCGTCAACGTCTCCATCATGGGCGTCGTCACCGTCCTCACCGGATGGGCGGTCTTCCGGCTGGTGACCAGGGCGGCCAGGGGGAAGGGCGCGGTGACCGCGGCGGCGTTCCTGTCCGCGCTGGTCTCGGTGCCGGTCTCCGCGCTGGTGTTCACGGCGCTGTTCGCCGTCGGCGGCACCGCCCCGATCGACGTGGGCGCGGTGGCCGCCGCCATGGGCGGCGTGCACGTGCTCATCGGTCTCGGTGAAGGCGCTATCACGGCCGTGACCGTGGGCACGGTGCTGGCGGTCCGCCCCGACCTCGTGTACGGAGCACGCGGCCTGGCCCGGCCGCTCGTGCTGCGCGGCGCGGACGGGACCACGACGGAGGTCGGCGCCGCGCGCGAGACCCGGCCCGGCGGGCTGCGTCCGTTCGTGCTCGGTGGTCTCGGACTGACGCTGGTGCTGGCCGGGATCGTGTCGTTCTTCGCCTCGTCCGCGCCGGACGGCCTGGAGTCGGTCGCCGAGGACAAGGGCTTCCTCGGCAGCGCGACCGACCACCTGTTCGGCTCGTGGGCGCTGGCCGACTACGGCGAGGTCGGCGGCATCCCGGTCGGCGTGGCCGGGGTGGTGGGTGTCGGGCTGACGCTGCTGGTCGGCGCGGGGGTCGCGTCCGCGGTGCGGACCAGGTCCTGACCCGTGGGCGCAGGGCACCACCACGACCTGTACTTCCCGGGCGGCTCGCCCGTGCACCGCCTGCCCGCGCACTGCAAGCTGCTCGCGGTCGCGGCCTTCGCCGTCGTGGTGGTGGCGACGCCCCGGGCGGAGTTCTGGGCCTTCGCCTGCTTCGCGGCGCTGCTGGCCGGGGTGGCGGCGCTGGCGCGGATCCCGCCGGGATTCGTGCTGCGGCGGATGGCGATCGAGGTGCCGTTCGTGGTGTTCGCGTTCCTGATCCCGGTGATCGGGCTGGGGGAGCGGGTCACGGTGCTGGGGTTGTCGCTGAGCGTGCCCGGGTTGTGGGCGGCGTGGAACATCCTGGCCAAGGCGACGCTCGGGGTGGCGGCGTCGGTGCTGCTGGCGGCCACGACGCCGCCCCGGATGATCCTGCTGGGGGCGCGGCGGCTGCGGGTGCCCGCGTTGCTGGTGGAGATCGCGATGTTCATGCTGAGATATCTGGACGTGATCGTGGACGAGATGCGGCGGATGCGGATCGCGCGGGAGTCGCGCGGGTTCGAGGCCAGGTCGTTCCGCCGGTTCCCGGTGCTGGCGCGGGCGGCGGGGGCGCTGTTCATCCGCTCGTACGAGCGGGGTGAGCGGGTGCACCTGGCGATGCTCAGCAGAGGCTACGAAGGACAGATACCGATTTTTCGGGACCTGTCGGCGAGTGCGGGGCAGTGGGCCGCAGCCCTCGCCCTCCCCGCCGCCGCCGGCGCCGTCCTGCTCGGGGCGGTGCTGTGAACTCGCTGGAGGTCCGCGACCTCGCCTACGCCTACCCCGACGGCACCCAGGCGCTGTTCGGCGTGGACCTCACGATCGGCAGCGGCGAGCGGGTCGCCCTGCTCGGGCCCAACGGCGCGGGCAAGACCACGCTCGTGATGCACCTCAACGGGATTCTCACCGCGGGTCACGGCAGTGTCGCCGTCGCGGGCACCACCGTGCGCGCCGACACGCTCAGGCAGGTGCGGCAGCGGGTCGGCCTGGTCTTCCAGGACCCGGACGACCAGCTCTTCATGCCGAGCGTCCACGACGACGTCGCCTTCGGCCCGTTCAACGCGGGACTGCGCGGCGAGGAACTCGAACGCCGGGTCAAGGACGCGCTCGACCGGGTCGGCATGCTCCCCTTCGCCGAACGGCCGCCGCACCACCTGTCGTTCGGGCAGCGCAGGCGGGTGGCGGTGGCGACCGTACTGGCGATGGAGCCGGAGATCCTGGTGCTGGACGAGCCCTCGTCGAACCTGGACCCGGCCGCGCGCAGGGAACTCGCCGAGATCCTGCGCTCGCTGGAGGTGACCGTCCTCATGGTCACCCACGACCTGCCGTACGCGCTGGAGTTGTGTGAACGCTCGCTCATCCTGTCGGACGGGGTGATCGCCGCCGACGGCCCGACCCGGAGCCTGCTCGCGGACGCCGACCTGCTCGCCCGCCACCGCCTCGAACTTCCTTACGGCTTCGCTATCCCACCGGGACATGGATGACGATCAGCCGGTCGTCGGCGCGCAGCCGCTGGACCTCGGCGTCGGCGAACGTGCGCACGCCGCCGTCGCGGACCACCGCGACCACCGTGTCGGCGCAGTCGGCCGGCGCCCTGCCCACCTCGTCTGCCTCCACGCCGCGTTCGTACAGGTCGAGGCCCTTGCCGAAGACCAGGAAGTCCTCGATCAGCGCGCTCACCGCCGGACTCTGGGTGGCGACGCCCAGCATGCGCCCGGCCGCCTCGGACGAGGTGATGACGACGTCGGCGCCGCTCTGCCGGACGAGGGGGTCGTTCTCGGACTCCCGGACGGCGGCGACGATCGTCGCCGCCGCGTTGAGGCTGCGGGCGGTCAGTGTGATCAGCGCGGCCGTGTCGTCACGCTGGACGGCGATGATGATCTGGGCGGCCTCGCCGACGCCCGCGCGCCTGAGCACTTCGCTGCGGGTGGCGTCGCCGGTGACGCAGGCGAACCCGTCGGCGGCGGCCTCGCCGGACAGGGGTCCGCTGGAGTCGACCACGACGATCGACTCCTTGGGGCGCTCGTTCTCCAGCAGGGTGCGGATGGCCGAGCGGCCCTTGGTGCCGTAGCCGATGACCAGCGTGTGGTCGCGCAACCTGGACCTCCAGCGTTCGATGCGAAAGGCGTCGCGGGAGCGTTTGGCGAGCACCTCGACGGTGGTGCCCACCAGGATGATCAGGAACGCTATCCGCAGCGGGGTCACGGCGACGATGTTGACGAGCCGCGCGGCGTCGGAGACCGGGGTGATATCCCCATAGCCGGTCGTGGACAACGAAACGGTGACATAGTAGAGCGCGTCGAGCAGGGTCATCCGGCCGTCGGCGTTGTCGCGATATCCGTCGAGATCCACCGCGACGAGCACGAACATCGCGGCGAGCACACCCAGCGCCATCGCCATCCGCCGTGACACCGCCCGTAGGGGACTGATCGGCGCCGACGGCAGCTGAACTCCGAGTTCGGCCTCGTCCACCCGCATGCGATGATCGTAGTTTGTGCGTACGCGCATCTCGGGGATGTCCAAGTACAGTGGCTCAGCGAGGAGGGGCCGAAAGATGAAGCTGCGGCTGGCGCGACACTCGATGGGCGATGCCGTGGTGGTGGCGGTGGAAGGTGAGCTCGACCTGTTCACGGCGCCCTTCCTGCGCGACGAGGTCCGCGACGCGATCAAGCAGGACAGCGCCCGCCTGGTGCTCGACCTGCAGCAACTGTCGTTCATGGACTCCAGCGGGCTCTCGGTGCTGATCGAGGCGTGGCGCCTGGCGACGGGCGAGGGCGGCGGCGTCTGCCTGGCCGCGCCGCAGGCACCGGTCGCCCGCATCCTGCGCACCACGGGCCTCGACCGCCGCATCCGCGTCTACTCCGACGTCGACACGGCAGTGGGGGCGATGTGACGCCTGAGGGCATACTTCCTCCTCACGGCCCAGCCGCCCCCACCCCGCCCCACCGCCGTCCGCCGACGGCCTCTCCCGCGCCCCTCGCCTGACGGCGTCCCACCGCGACGCCGCCCCTTGACCACCCGACCGGGAACCCCGGCGGTACCCGCCTGGGCGGGAAGGCGACCCTTGCTTTCCGAAGGGCCCGGCCGGCAGGAACCTGCGCGGTGGGTTTCGGGTGAAAGGGAACTGGGCGAGCCCTAGTAGAATTAGATTCGGTTGGCAGGTTAGGGTCCGAGCTATGGATGTCAACGGATCTGTAGCGATCATCTCCGGCGGAGCCAGTGGGCTGGGCGAGGCCACCGCCCGTGACCTGGCCGCCCATGGCGCGACCGTGGTGATCGCCGACCTCAACGAGGAGCGCGGCAAGGCCCTCGCCGACGAACTCGGCGGTGTCTTCGTCAAGACGGACGTGTCTGACGAGGAGCAGGTTCAGGCGGCCGTGGACGCCGCCGTCGCGACCGGCAAGCCGGTGCGGGTGATCGTCAACAGCGCCGGGATCGGCTGGGCGGAGCGCACCGTCAACCGTGAGGGCGCCCCGCACGGCCTGGCCACGTACCGCAAGGTCATCGAGGTGAACCTGGTCGGCACCTTCAACCTGATGCGCATCGGCGCCGCCGCCATCGCCAAGACCGACCCGGTCTCCGAGGACGGTCACCGGGGCGTCGTGGTCAACACCGCGTCCGTCGCCGCCCTCGAAGGCCAGACCGGGCAGCTCGCCTACTCCGCCTCCAAGGGCGGCATCGTCGGCATGACCGTCCCGGCCGCCCGCGACCTGGCGGCGATCGGCGTGCGGGTGAACACGATCTGCCCCGGCATCATCGACACCCCGATCTACGGTTTCGCCGCGAACGCCGAGGAGTTCAAGGCCAAGCTGGTCGCCCCGGTGGTCTTCCCGAAGCGGATGGGCCGTCCGGACGAGTTCGCCCACCTGGTGCGCACGCTGATCGAGAACGACTACATGAACGCCGAGGTCGTCCGCTTCGACGGCGGCATCCGCTTCCAGCCCAAGTGAGCGACGCGGGCCCGGGACCGGGCCCGCCCACCCCCTGAGAGGTCTCGCGTGTCTGACGAAGTTCTGGTGGAGGAGTCCGGCGGCGTCGCCACCATCACGATCAATCGCCCGAAAGCCAGGAACGCGATCAACGGCGCGGTCGCGCGGGGGATCGCGGAGGCGCTGGACGCCCTCGAAGCCCGTCCGGACGTGGCCGCGTACGTGCTCACGGGAGCAGGCGGCTACTTCTCGGCGGGGATGGACCTGAAGGGTTTCCTCACCGGTGACCTGCCCGTGGTGGAGGGGCGGGGCTTCGGCGGGATCGCGGAGGCGCCGCCGACGAAGCCGATCGTGGCCGCCGTCGAGGGGTACGCGCTGGCGGGCGGCTTCGAGCTGGCCCTGTCGTGCGACCTGATCGTGGCCTCCGCCGAGGCCAGGTTCGGGCTGCCGGAGCCGAAGCGCGGCCTGGTGGCGGGCGCGGGCGGCATCATGCGGCTGCCGCGCCGGATCCCGTACCACGTGGCGATGGAGATCGCGCTCACCGGCGAGCACTATCCGGCCGCCCGGTTGTACGAGCTGGGGCTGGTCAACCGGGTCACCCCGGCGGGCGGGGCACTGGAGTCGGCGCTGGAGCTGGCCGGGAGGATCGCGGGGAACGCGCCGCTGGCGCTGGCGGCGACCAAGCGGGTGATCATCGAGTCGCAGGACTGGGCGGTGGACGAGATGTTCGCCAAGCAGGGCGAGATCATCCATCCGGTCTTCGTCTCCAACGACGCGATGGAGGGCGCGGCGGCCTTCGCGGAGAAGCGCGCCCCCCGCTGGACCGGCCGGTAGCCCCCGCTGGAAGCCGTCGGGGACGGTCCGGAGCACTCTTGCCGGACCCCCCGGGAAGCCCCGGGCGCGCGGCCCGGGGCTTCCGACGCGCGCATCCGTTTTCCTGCGTACGGTAAAAGGGGAGTCAGTTCGACCTCGCAGGGGAGCGCGCATGAACGGTCAGTCGACTGGACGGTCCCGCTTCGGCGCCATGGTGGTCGAGGCGGTGGGCGCCGCCGTGCTCATGGTCGTGGTCGTCGCCGTCATGTGGGGCGTCGAGATCATGGACTACGTCCTGCCGGAGAACCTCGACAACTACGGCATCGCGGGATGGCAGCCGTCGGGGCTGATCGGCATCCTGTTCGCGCCGTTCCTGCACGTGGATTTCGGGCATCTGCTGGCCAACACGCTCCCGCTGCTGATCCTGGGATTCGTGGCGGCGATGCGGGGCATCGGCAGATTCCTGACGGCGTCGCTGCTGATCGTCCTGGTGGGCGGCCTCGGCACGTGGCTGACGACGCCCGTGGGCGTGGTGGCGGTGGGCGCCAGCGGCCTCATCTTCGGATATTTCGGGTACGTGGTTTCGCGCGGAATCTTCGACCGCAGCCTCGTGGACATCCTCATCGGCATCGTCGTGGCCGCCGTCTACTACTCGATGCTGACCGGCCTGCTGCCCACGCAGGAGGGCGTCTCCTGGCAGGGCCACCTGTTCGGCCTGGTGGGCGGCGTCGTCGCCGCGTGGATCCTGCGCCGCCGCGCCCGCCCCGCCGCCGAACTCGCCCTCTGACGCGCCCGTCCGTCGCGTCTCTCTTCGAGAGCCACCCGTCCGTCACGGCTCTCTTCGAGAGCCACCCATCCGTCACGGCAAGCCACCCCACCCCCACTCACCGCACGCCCTGAGGGCCCTCCAGGAAGACGCTCCTCACCCGCACCCCTTCATGGTCTGCGACGACGCCTTCTGGGCCGCCCATGGCCTGCCTGGGCTCCGGTAGGCGGGCATTCCCGGCCAACAGGGCGGCGTAGCGGCGGGTGAGGTGTGGGAGGAGTGGCGCACGGAGCGGCCGTCGGCCCGAGGCGGCGGGCGGCGGTGGGGCGGCTGGGCCGTAGTGGATGGGGGTTGTGCCGGAAACGCCAGCCGCAGCGGCGGGGTGTGGAACGGAAGATAGGGGATCTTGCGGGCGGAACGGGGGAGACGGCGTCGGCGAGGTGTCAAACGGAAGAGCCGCCGCCTGCGGTGGAAAAGCGGAGAAAAGCGGAACAACATCCGCCCCAAAAGCCCCGCTCAGCCCATGAATATGGCGATTTTCGCCCACATACCCCAGGTATGTCTGCGACCCTGGTCGCGTGCCGGGTTTCCGGCAACAATGTTTACAACTAGCTCTGCCGAAAGCGAGTCGAGCCGAAAGGTCGGTCGGTGGCGAACCTGGGATCCCTGGAGCGCGCGATCATGGACGTGCTGTGGGACGCGGGCAAACCCCTGCTGATCCGCGAGATCCTCGTCCGCCTCAACGAGGACAGGGAACTCGCCTACACCACCGTCCAGACCGTGGCGGAGCGCCTGCTCAAGAAGGGCCACCTGGTCCGCACCCCCTACCGCAACGCCTTCAGGTACGCCGCCAGGCGCACCCGGGACGAGCACGTCACCAGCCTCATGCTCCAGGCCCTGGCCGACAGCACCGACAGGCAGCCGGTGCTGGCCAGGTTCGCCCAGAGCGTCGAGGACGACGACGCGCTCGCCCTGATGGAGGAACTGTCACGCCGGACGGCTCAAAGGCGCTCGACCACGTAGTCGACGCACACCGTCAGCGCCTCGACGTCGGCCGGGTCGATCGCCGGGAACATCGCGATGCGCAACTGGTTGCGCCCCAGCTTCCGGTACGGCTCGGTGTCGACGATGCCGTTGGCCCGCAGCACCTTGGCCACCGCCGCCGCGTCGACCTCCTCGGCGAAGTCGATCGTGCCGACCACCTGCGAGCGGAACTCCGGAGCGGCGAACGGCGAGGTGTAGGCGGTCTTCTCCGCCCACGTGTACAGGCGCTGCGCGGAGTCGGCGGTGCGGGCGGTGGTGAAGGACAGGCCGCCGTTGCCGTTCATCCACTCGATCTGCTCGGCGAGCAGGAACAGCGTCGCCACCGACGGGGTGTTGTACGTCTGGTCCTTCAGCGAGTTGTCGATCGCGACCGGCAGGCTGAAGAACTCCGGTACGTACCGCCCGGAAGCGGCGATCTCCTCGACGCGGGCCAGGGCGCGCGGCGACATGATCGCGATCCACAGGCCACCGTCCGAGGCGAAGCTCTTCTGCGGCGCGAAGTAGTAGACGTCGGTCTCGGCGATGTCGACGGGCAGGCCGCCCGCGCCCGAGGTGGCGTCCACCAGCACCAGAGAGTCGTCGGAACCCACCCGGGTGATCGGCATCGCCACACCGGTCGAGGTCTCGTTGTGGGTGAGGGCGTAGACGTCGACGCCGTCCTCGGCGACGGCCGTCGGGTGCGTGCCGGGCGCCGACTTGATGACGCTCGGGTCGGACAGCCAGGGCGCCTTGGTGACGACCGTGCCGAACTTCGAGGAGAACTCGCCGAAGCTCAGGTGCTGCGACTTGGCGCGCACCAGCCCGAACGCGGCGATGTCCCAGAACGCCGTCGTGCCGCCGTTGCCCAGCACGACCTGGTAGCCCTCAGGCAGAGAGAACAGGTCGGCGAGACCGGAGCGCACCCGGCCGACGACGCTCTTGACCGGCTTCTGCCGGTGGGACGTACCGAGGACCGCCGCGCCGGCCGAGGTGAGCGCGGCGAGCTGCTCGGGGCGAACCTTCGAGGGCCCGCAGCCGAAACGGCCGTCGGCGGGCTTGATGTCAGTGGGAATCACGATGTCAGCCACCTGCCCAAGCGTACTGAGCTGTAATGGAGGAGCAGGCCCGGGTCCGCAATGTGAGACTTCGGGCACACCCGGATGATGGGCGAGCTTATGGCCGAACTGCGGGACGTGATCGCGAAGCTCATCCGGCGCCCGGCGTTCTGGCGTGCCGACCCCCCGCTGCCCATGGTGGTGGTGACGGGCGAGAACGCGTTCGACGTGGCCGCCTGGCTGGCCGCGCCGTTCGAGGACGGCGTGCCCAACGCGACGCTTCGGGAAGGCGCCCATCAGACGGTCTTCGACCTGGTGGACAGGCTGGCGGGCGAGGAGGACGGGCGGCTGGGCCGCCCGGTGGGCGGCTCCTTCCTCCCGCCGCCGCGCTTTCCGCTCGTCCAGTTCGTCCTGTGGGCACGCCGCCAGCCTGCGGCACACGGCGACCGCGAGACCAAGAATCAGCTCAAGGACTGGCGCAGGAGCAAGTACGGCGGCGACAGAGGAGTCAAGACCGCGGCCGACTTCGTCATCCGCGCCGCCACGACCTGGGTGCCCGTCGGCACGCTCGCGATCTGGTGGGCGGGCGGCTCCGCCGACGTCGTGGGCGCGCTGCCGTGGTTGTTCGGCGCGCTGGTGGCGCTCTTCGGCACGGCCGCCCAGGGCGCCCTGTCGATCAGGGGCTCGATGTTCACCGGCGCCTTCCGCCGGATGCCGGTGGTGCGCCGCAAATCCCTCGAACGCCTCCATCTGTACACGCAGCGGGTACGGGACGCGACCCCGGAGCAGGCCGAGCAACTGCTCGTCAACGCCCTGTGCCAGGACCTGCGCGACGCCTACAAGAAGTGGCTGATCCCCTGGCCGAGTTGGGGCCGGGGCCTGTACTGCCTGCTCGTGCTGGAGATCGACCGGCCGGACGGGGTCAACGCGCGGTTCCTGCGGCTGCTGGAGAACAGCGCCCACGACGCCGGGCTGTTCCCGCCGATGCTCGTCCTGGCCGCAGGTCCCGGCGCCGACGTGCCGGCCCCCGAGCGGCCCGCTCCGGTCCCGCTGGATGAGTTCCCGGAAGAGCTGGCCCGATGGCGGGCCGTCGCCCGCCTGCGCGTCCCCAGGCTGCGGCTGGCCCTCGCCTCCGGCGGCCCGCCGTCGACCCAGTCCTACCGGTTCGGACGTTTAGGCAGTCAGTCGCGCGCGGTCGGCTACTGGCTCGTGATCGTGGCGCTGATCCTCGTCCCCGCCGCCGGGGTCGCCTGGAGCAGCCAGGAGCGTATGGCGAGCTGCGGCGGGCTGGCGTGGGTCGAGCGCGAGACGGACGAGTGCGTCGGCGTCGTCAACGCCGGGCACCGCACGCCCCCGAACCTGTTCATCCCCGAGATCCAGAACCTGGTCGATCGCATCGACGCCAACAACGCCTACGCGGTCGACTCGGGCAAGTACGTGAGCGTGGTGGTGCTCGGCGAGTACTCGATCAGAAAGTCGGCGGAGAACGACACCAGGCTCGCCGGCGTGCTGTCCGAGCTGACGGCGGCCGAGGAGTACCAGCGCGCGACCTCCAGCACGCCCCGGGTGCGGGTACTGCTCGCCAACGCGGGCAACGAGTACCTCCACGCCCGGCGGGCCGCCCAGCTCGTCACCGAGCTGGCGGAGGCCGACCCGTTCGTCATGGGCGTCGTCGGCTTCGGCCGCAGCGTCGCCGGCGTCAGGCAGGCCGTGGAGGTGCTCCACAGCGCGAAGATCCCCATGATGGCGACCACGCCCACCGCCGACCGGCTTGGGTACGTCGGGCAGGAGGATCATGCCTCGCCGTACTACTTCCACGTCGGGCCGACGAACTACCGCGAGGCCGAACTCGGCGCCCGGTTCATCAAGCGCCGGCTGCTGGAGGACATCG
>NZ_BAAAHQ010000041.1:92485-173575 GCF_039525605.1 Nonomuraea longicatena
CGGGAGGACGAGTACACCAACAACCTGGCAGGGGATTTCAAGGACACGCTCGCCGTCGAGGGTGTGAAGCTCGCGGCGAGCGTGTCGTACACGGTGGCCTCCGGCGGCATCTCAAGCGCCGTCGTCCGGGCCTGCGAGCTCCACCCGGACGTGATCGTGTACACAGGCCGGGCACCGGAGTTCCGCGACTTCCTCAAGCGGATCGAGGGCAGCGGCTGCGGCTCCGGGGTGACCAAGGTGGTCGCCGGTGACGACGTGGTGAAGGTGGTCGTCGACTTCGGCGCCGAGATCGCCGGGATGGAGCAGGTCGAGGTCTACCACCTGTCGCTGGCCAACCGGGCGACCTGGGCGGCAACCGACGTCCAGCGGACCGCGTTCGTGCGCCAGCTCCTCGACGGCAGGCACCTCACCGCCACGGACGACCACCTGCTGCTCACCTTCGACGCCCTGAGCGTCATCCACGACGCGGCGGGCAAGGCGTACCAGGCGGCCACCACGTCCGGGCTGCCGAGCCGGGGGGACATCCTCTACCGGCTGTCCAGGATGTCGGGGTCGAACGCCTGGGAGGGCTCCAGCGGAGTGATCGAGTTCGGCCCGGGGGACCAGCACACGCCGGTGGACAAGGCGCTGACCGTGCTCAAGGTCGTCGCGGAGAAACCGCGCCACGTCGTCCCCGTCCTCCGCTGCGGCAGGCTCGACGCCTCGGAGCGGGCGGAACCCGACCCCCTCTGCGAGAAGCTGTCCGACGTCGCGCCGAAATGACGAACGGCTGCCGCATCGGATGCGGCAGCCGTCCCGGCCTGCGGGGGCCGTGTGAAACGGAGGTGTCAAATGGTGCCGACGACCTCGTCGGCGCCCGGTACGTCGCTCAGCGGGCGCTCGGCCGGGCCGGTGTACCTGGCGCTGGGGCGGACCAGCCTGCCCGTGCGCTTCTGCTCCAGGATGTGCGCGGCCCAACCGGCCGTGCGCGCGCAGGTGAACATCGAGGTGAACATGTGGGAGGGCACCTCGGCGAAGTCGAGCACCACGGCCGCCCAGTACTCCACGTTCGTGGCCAGCACCCGGTCGGGCTTGCGCGCGTGCAGCTCTTCGAGAGCCGCCGTCTCCAGAGCCGCGGCGACCTCGTAACGAGGTGCGTCCAGCTCCTTCGCCGTACGCCTGAGCACGCGGGCACGGGGGTCTTCAGCACGGTAGACACGGTGGCCGAAGCCCATCAGGCGCTGACCCTTGTCCAGCTCGCTCTGGACGTACTTCTTGGCGTCGCCCATCTGCTCGACGCCTTCGATCATGTGCAGCACGCGGGCGGGGGCGCCACCGTGCAGCGGACCGGACATCGCGCCGACGGCGCCGGAGAGCGCGGCCGCGACGTCGGCGCCCGTGGAGGCGATGACGCGGGCGGTGAACGTCGAGGCGTTCATGCCGTGCTCGGCGGCGGAGGTCCAGTAGGCGTCGATGGCCTTGACGTGCTTGGGATCGGGCTCACCGCGCCAGCGGACCATGAACCGCTCGACGATGGTCTTGGCCTCGTCGACCCGGTTCTGCGGCACCATCGGCAGGCCGAGGCCACGCGCCGACTGCGCAACGAAGGACAGGGCCATGACCGAGGCACGGGCGAGGTTGTCGCGCGCCTCGTCGTCGGAGATGTCGAGCAGCGGGCCGAAGCCGTAGGCCGGAGCCAGCATGGCCAGCGCGCTCTGTACGTCTACGCGGATGTCCCCGGAGTGGACAGGGATGGGGTGAGGCTCCGCCGGGGGTAGACCCGGCTGGAACTTGTTGTCGACCAGCAGGCCCCACACATGCCCGAACGGGACACGGCCGACCAGCTCCTCGATGTCAACGCCCCGGTATCGAAGGGCGCCCCCTTCTTTGTCCGGTTCCGCGATCTCGGTCTCGAAGGCCACAACGCCTTCGAGACCGGGTTTGAAGTCGGACATTCTCGGCCGCCTCCCTTTCTTGATGTCGAGATACCGGCGGGTCAATTTAACCCTCTACCGTCGGGTGCTCGGACTTCGGGCACGCCGAAACGCGATCACCGCTGGTGGGGGCCGTTGTGTGGGGTCGCCACCAAGCGCGCAAGAATACCGTCTCGTGGATGCCACCTCGCTTCCAGGGCTGCGCCGCTCGTACGAGGGCGAGCCCCTGCTGGAGGCCAACGTCGCCGCCGATCCGATCGCGCAGTTCGCCCTCTGGTTCCAGGAGGCCCTGTCCGCCGGGCTGCCGGAGCCGAACGCCATGATCGTCGCCACCGCCTCGGCGGGCGGGCGGCCAAGCGCCCGGACGGTCCTGCTCAAGGGGTACGACGAGCAGGGCTTCGTCTTCTTCACCAACTACGAGTCACGCAAGGGCCGCGACGTGTCGGAGAACCCGCGCGCCTCGCTGCTGTTCCCCTGGCACCAGATCCGCCGTCAGGTGCGGGTGGAGGGCACGGTGGTGCGGCTCTCGCACGAGCGGTCGGCCGACTACTTCAACTCCCGCCCGTACGGCTCGCGCATCGGCGCGTGGGCCTCGCGCCAGTCCGCCGTGGTGCGCTCGCGCGAGGAACTGGACGCCCGCTACGAGGAGCTCGCGGCCCGCTGGCCGGAGAAGCCGCCGGTCCCCGACTTCTGGGGCGGCTACCTCGTCGTGCCGACGGAGATCGAGTTCTGGCAGGGCCAGCTCTCCCGCATGCACGACAGGCTGCGGTATCGGCGGGCTCACCCTGGATGGGTGCTGGAAAGGCTTGCCCCGTAGATTGTCATGAATGTCCATAGGGGAGACCGTCAAACGGCATCTGGTCGACACCCGCCCCTTGGCGGTGCCCGCCTACCGGCGGCTGTGGATCGGACAGGCCGTCTCCCAGCTCGGCTCCGGCGCCACCGTCGTGGTGGTCTCCCAGCAGGTCTACGACCTCACCAGGTCGTCGCTGTGGGTCGGGCTGCTCGGGCTGGCGCACCTGCTGCCGCTGATCGTCTTCGGGTTGTGGGGCGGCGCGGCGGCCGACGCGGCCGACCGCCGCAAGGTGCTGCTGGCAGGGTCCCTGGTCACCTGGGTCGCGACGCTGTTCCTGCTGGCGCAGGCCGTTCTGGGGCTGGACCAGGTCGCCCTGCTGATCGCCGCCGTGGCCGTGAGCGCCACGGGGTTCGCCGTCACCTCGCCGACCAGGGGCGCGGTCATCCCGAGGCTGCTGCCCGCCGAGCTGGTGCCCGGTGCCAACGCGCTCAACTCCCTGGCCTTCAGCGTCGGCGCGGTCGGCGGGCCGATGGCGGGCGGGGTGCTGCTGGCCTGGCAGGGCTACGCGGTCGCCTACGCCTTCGACGCCCTGCTGTTCTCCGTCAGCCTGTACGCCGCGCTGCGCCTGCCCGCCATGCGGCCGCTGGCGGAGGCGGCCAGGCCGGGCGCGCGGGCGGTCTTCGAGGGCCTGCGGTACGTGGCCACCAGCCCGGTCCTGCTCATGTCCTTCGTCGTGGACATCATCGCGATGGTCTTCGCGCTGCCCCGCGCCCTCTACCCGGAACTGGCCGCCACCCGGTTCGCCGACGTGCCGGGCGGCGCCGCCCTGGCGCTCGGCTGGCTCAACGCGGCCATGGCGATCGGCGGCGTCGCCGCGGCGCTGCTGTCCGGCTGGGTGGGCCGGGTGCGCAGGCAGGGCCTGGCGCTGATCGCCGTCATCGCGCTGTGGGGGCTCGTGGTCGCGGCGGCGGGGCTCGTGGAGGCGCTGTGGCTGGTGGTGTTCCTCATGGCGGTGGGCGGGGCCGCGGACGTGGTCTCGTCGGTGTGGCGGCAGTCGATCCTCATGTTGCACGCCCCGGACGAGATGCGCGGGCGTATGCAGGGCGTGTTCATGGTGGTCGTCGCGGGCGGGCCGCGCCTGGGCGACGTCAGGGCGGGCGCCATGGCGACGGCCTCCGGGCTGGGGGTCGCGTGGGTCGGCGGCGGGCTCGCGTGCGCGGTCGCGGTGATCGCCGTCGGCCTCTCGGCGCGGCGGTTCCGGAACTATTGTTCGGAGATCGGGAAGTAACGCGCGCATGAGATTGTTGCCGTCCTTTGCCACCGTGAGCCGTTCTCCCAATAGGGTTCCCTCAGACCCCAGACCCCGGCCACGACCGGCGTAGCATCGAGATGGGAGGAGCCTTGACCGCACACGGCCTGATCGACACCACGGAGATGTATCTCCGGACGATCTACGAACTAGAGGAAGAGGGCATTGTCCCTCTCCGCGCGCGCATCGCCGAGCGGCTCCAGCAGAGCGGGCCGACCGTGAGCCAGACGGTCGCCCGCATGGAACGCGACGGCCTCGTCAAGGTGGAGGGCGACCGCCACCTGGCGATGACCGAGCTGGGCCGTAGCCTCGCCACGCGCGTCATGCGCAAGCACCGCCTGGCCGAGTGTCTGCTGACCCAGGTCATCGGGCTGCCGTGGGAGGAGGTGCACATCGAGGCCTGCCGCTGGGAGCACGTCATGTCGGAGTCCGTCGAGGCCCGCCTGGTCACGCTGCTCGACAATCCGACGGTCTGCCCGCACGGCAACCCCATCCCGGGTCTCGGCGAACTGGGCGCCCACGAGGCCGAGCAGGTGGCGGAGAGCGCGCTGACACCCATGGCGGATCTCGCCGGGCCGGGAGACGTTCCGGTCGTGGTACGGCGAATAAGTGAACAAGTGCAAAGCGATCCCGCTGTGATGCTTAAACTCAAGCAAGTTGGGATACAACCCGGACGCGAGGTGACGCTCGCGGCGAGCGACGACGGTGTGCGGGTGACAGGTGACAGTGACGCGAACAACACTCCCGCGGAGCTTCCGCGCGACGTTGCCGCGCACGTCTTCGTCTCCAAGCGCTGACGAGCGAGCTGCTGCTCGGGTGGATCTCACAGGGGAGCGCCTCCACTCCCGTACGGTCAAGACTGCTGCAGGAGCGCCCGTGGTTCGCTTTGCGCACATGCCTCGCCGAGGAGTGGTCCCCGGATGAAGCGATGGGGGGATCTTTCAACGGACACAGACGACCGCCTTGCCGCCGACACGGTCCTCGACCAGGCCGAGATGGCCATCGTCGTGACCGACCGGTTCAGCAACGTGCTCTACTGGAACCCCTTTGCCGAGAAGCTGTTCGGCCGTCAGGGCGGACCCACCGGCCGCGACACCTCGGTTCTCTCCCTCGGCATCATGGAGAAGGACCATCCGCTCGCGGTCGACCTCGCCAAGCACGTGCTCAAGGGCGGGGTCTGGGAAGGCACCTTCGACGTCAGGCGTGGTGACGGCACGATCGTGTACGTCCGCGCCCAGGCCGTACCGCTGCGCCATCCCTCCGGTTCGGTGTCCGGCGTGGTGATCACCGCCCGCGAGGCGCTGCGCAGCAACGAGCGCGAGAAGGACCGCTTCGGCCTGCTGGAACGCATCGGAGAGCGGCTGGCCGGCTCCCTGTACGTCGAGGAGACGCTCAAACGCGTCGCCGAGATGCTGGTCCCGCAGTTCGCCGACCACTGCTTCATCGAGCTGATGGAGGGCGAGCGCCTGGTGCGCCGGATCTCCCAGCACGTGCCCGGCTGGAACCCGCCGCCCGGCACCTGGAAGCCGGTCGGCGCCGAGATCCGCTACCCGCCGGGCCACTACGCCGACACGGCCCTGCGCCGCCAGGAGACGATCCTGGTCGAGGACTTCACCTCGACGAGCTTCCCCGCCCCTCACGAGGGCAGCGCGAAGATCTGCGGCGAGGTCGGCATGACCTCCGCGATCGTCGCCCCGCTGTGCGTGCGCGGCGAGACGCTCGGCCAGCTGTACCTCGGGCTGTCCAACCTGTCCGATCGCCGCAGCCCCCACTACGACGCCTTCGACCGTGATTTCGTCGGCGCCATCGCCACGAGAGTGGCCCTCGCGATCGACAACGCGTTGCTCTTCGAGGAAGAGCGGCACACCGCGGAGTCCTTCCAGAAGCACCTGCTGCCCAGGAAGCTGCCACAGCTCGACGGCCTGCAGATCGCGGTGCGCTACTACCCGGCCGCCCCGCTGGCCTCCCACGGCCAGGGCATCCAGACCCAGGTCGGCGGCGACTGGTACGACGTGATCCCGCTGTCGGCCGGCCGGGTCGGCATCGTGATCGGCGACGTCGAGGGCCGGGGCGCCAGGGCGGCGGCCATCATGGGCCAGTTGCGCGCCGCGCTGAGGGCGTTCGCCCAGGACGACAAGTCGCCCGCCGACATCCTGGCCAAGCTCGACGAGTGGACCCGCATCATCGCCACCGACGAGCTCGACGGCAGCGGCGCCGAGATCAGCGTCCCGCCGATCGTCACCTGCCAGTACCTCGTCTACGACGCCTGGTCGCGCGAGCTGTCGATCGCCAACGCCGGGCATGCCCCGCCGCTGCTGCTGTCCGACGGCGAGTGCGTGGAGCTGGAGTTCGAGGAGGTCGGCCAGCCGCTCGGGGTCCACGCCAAGGGCATGCACGCCGACCTGGTCTACAAGGAGGAGACGCGTACGCTCCCGCCGGGCGCCTCGCTGCTGCTCTACACCGACGGCCTGGTCGATCGGCGCCCCACCCGCGACGGGCGGACAGCGACCGACGAGGAGACCCTGGCGGTCCTGTTCGAGGAACTCGCCAAGGTCGCCGACGAGAGCGACGTCGAGCGCATCGCCGAGGCCGCCACGGTCGCGGTCCCCGGCGAGATCGACGACGACATGGCGATCCTGGTGGTCCGCTCCACCGACGTCGACCTCGACGTCGAGGAGCGCACCTTCCCGGCCCAGCCGATCATGGTCGGTGAGGCGCGGCGCATGGCCGCCGAGGCGTTCACCGGCTGGAACGTCCCCGAGGAACGCGCCGAGCTGGCCTGCCTGCTGGTCTCCGAGGTCGTCACCAACGTGGTGCTCCACGCCTCGGGTGCCGGGGTGCCCCGCCGCGAACTCGTGGTCGAGGGGCCGCCGCTGCCGTTCGACGAGTCGTGGGACTCACCCTTCGACGAGGACGTCACCACCGACAAGGAGTTCACGCTGCGCCTGCGCCGGGGCCGGGAAGCGGTCTGGGTCGAGGTGTTCGACCAGGACCTGCGCCTGCCTCGGATCCGCAGCGCCGGTGAGAACGACGAGGGCGGGCGCGGTCTCTACCTGGTCGACCAGCTTGCCCGGCGGTGGGGTTCGCGACCCACACCGGAAGGTAAAGCGGTCTGGTTCGAGATTCCCATGCGCAGCCGTTGAGTGGTTGACTCGGTGCTATGGAGCTGGCCTACGAACGCCGGGGCTCCGGCGAGCCGCTGATCCTTCTCCACGGCATCGGTCACCACTGGCAGGGCTGGTTGCCGGTGCTCGATCGGCTGGCGGCCGAGCGTGACGTGATCGCCGTCGATCTGCCGGGGTTCGGTGTGTCGCCCGCGCTGCCGGACGCGACGCCGTACACAGCCGAGTCGCTGGCCGACGCGGTCGAGTCGTTCTGCGAACTGATGGGGCTGCGCGAGCCGCACGTCGCGGGCAATTCCCTCGGCGGATATCTGGCGCTGGAGCTGGCGGCGCGCGGCTCGGTACGTAGCGCGACGGCGCTGTCACCGGCCGGGTTCTGGTCGGAGCCGGAACTGGTGTGGTGCCAGGTCGTGCTGCGCGGGATCCGGGCGGCCTCACGGAAGCTGCCGCCGGAGGCCGGGTCCTACACGAAGGTCGATCGGGCGCTGGCGGTCGGGTTGCTCGTGGCCCGGCCGGGACAACTGGATCCGATGGCGCTGGCGGCGGCCAGGCAGGCGATGGCGAGCGCGCCCGGTTTCGACGAGGCGCTCGCCTCGTTCGCCAACGTGCTGCCGCCCGGACCGCCCAAAGCGCCGATCACGATCGCCTGGGGTGAGCACGACCGGCTGCTGCCGCGCCGCCAGGCGGTGCGCGCGGCCCGGTGGTCGGGGCAGCGGGTGCGGCTGCTGAGGGGCTGCGGCCACCTGCCCATGAGCGACGACCCCGACCTGGTGGCCAGGGTCCTCCTGGAGGGCTCCGCCCGCTAACCGCGCAGGGTCTGCCCCCAGATGAGCAGGGTCGCGAGGATGAATACGATCATGATTCCGGCGTAGCCGACCGGCCCGAGCCTCATCGCCCGCCGTACGCGGTTGAGAAGCCAGGCGAACAGCACCGCCAGGAAAACCAGGAGGATCAGGCCGCCGTCCATGATTTCCAGTATGGCCCCTTCGGCGCTCAGAAGCCGAAGGAGCGGCCGATGATCTCCTTCATGATCTCGGTGGTGCCGCCGTAGATGGTCTGGACGCGGCTGTCCAGCCACGCCTTGGCGACGGGGTACTCCATCATGTAGCCGTAGCCGCCGTGCAACTGGAGGCAGCGGTCGATGACCCGGTTCTGCAGTTCGGTCGTCCACCACTTGGCCTTGGCGGCGTCGACGGCCGACAGCTGCCCGGCGTTCAGGGCGAGGATGCACTTGTCCACGTAATGGCGGGCGATCTCCACCTCGGTGGCGACTTCGGCCAGCACGAACCGGGTGTTCTGGAACTTTCCGAGGCTGCGGCCGAACGCCTCGCGGGTGCGGCAGTACTCGATGGTCTCCTCCAGCACCGCCTCGGCCGCCGCGACCGCGACGACCGCGATCGACAGCCGTTCCTGCGGCAGGTTGCCCATGAGCTGGATGAAGCCCTCGCCCTCGGCCGGGCCGAGCCGGTTGGCGACCGGCACCCGTACGTCGTCGAAGGACAGTTCGGCGGTGTCCTGCGCCTTGAGGCCGATCTTGTCCAGGTTGCGGCCCCTGGTGAAGCCGTCCATGCCGCGTTCGACCATCAGGAGCGTGGTGCCGCGCGCCCCGGCGTCCGGGTCGGTCTTGGCGACGACCACGACGAGGTCGGCGTTGATGCCGTTGGTGATGAAGGTCTTCTGGCCGTTGAGCACATAGTGGTCGCCGTCCCTGACGGCGGTGGTCCTGATGCCTTGCAGGTCGCTGCCCGCGCCGGGTTCGGTCATCGCGATGGCGGTGATGAGCTCGCCGCTCGCGAAGCCGGGCAGCCAGCGCTGTTTCTGCTCGTCGTCGGTGAGTTCGACGAGGTAGGGGGCCATCACGTCGTTGTGCAGTCCCCAGCCGAGGCCGGAGGCGCCGGTTCTGATGATCTCCTCGGTGATCACGGCGTTGTACCGGAAGTCGGAGATGCCGGATCCGCCGTACTCCTCGGGGACGGAGAAGCCGAACATGCCGATCCGCCCGGCCTTCTTCCACACGTCGCGGGGGACGATGCCGTCCTTCTCCCACTGGCCGTGGTGCGGGGTGACCTCGCGGGCCATGAACTCGCGGACGCTCTCCTGGAAGAGCAGATGTTCCTCGTCGAAGAGGTCTCGCCGCATGTGGTGCCTCCGGGGTGGTCTCAAGCTCCAGAATACGATTCTGTTACCCGAACGTATACCCGGTTCCCGGGGCCGTATCGGGTTCATCACAAGTCCTGGAACGTGCCGGTTTTCGGGGGTGTTGCAGGGGTTCCGCATCTAAGATCTACCTCCGGTCTATCCGTGTGATCGGAGGGTTCCGTGAGTCGGTGGAGCAAGGCGCTGGTCGCCCCCACGGTGGGGCTGGCGGCCACGGCTGCCCTCATCACGGCACCCGCGCAGGCCGACACCGTCAACGTCGTCGTCCGTTACAGCTGCACCGGCGGCATCGCGGGCTCCGCACCCGTCAAACTGGTGGCGCGGGTGAGCGTACCGACGGTGATCCGGCAGGGTGGGCTGCTGCGGCTGGGCTGGTCGGTCGCCTACGCCGACGACGTCAACCGCTTCAAGTCGCCCGACTACTTCCCCAAGGGAGCCCGGGTCTCACTCGTCGGCATCACCCGCCTCCAAGGGGCCTGGGAGGGCACCCTGGACTCCACCGGTGCGCGCGACCAGGACGAACTGCAGCCCGACCTGGGCCTTGCGTTACCCACGGGCATCTCCTCCTCCGCACACCTCGACCGGGCCGGGGTGATCAGCCTCAAGCCGGAGGGCATGACCGTCGACTTCGTCCCTCCCGACTACACCCTCACCATCAACGACGACGACCCCGAGGGGCGTATCGCCTACGCCCCTGCCTGGACGCACCATCCCGCGACGCCCGTGGAATACGGCGACCATCTGCGGGACGTCCACACCGGGACCGGCGTGGGGAGCTCGGCCATCCTGAAGTTCACCGGCACCGGCTTCGCGTATGTCGGACGCCGCATGCCGGGTGTCAGCAAGGTCAAGGTCGCCGTCGACGGACACGCGGCCGAGGTCGATCCGACCAGGCGGAAGGACGGTTCGGAAACCAACGCGACCGAGGGCAACGTCACGCTCTGGGAGCGCAAGGACCTGCCGTACGGGGAGCACGAGGTCGTCATCAGCAACACCGAGAACAAGCCCATCCACCTGGACGCGTTCAAGGTGTTCAACACCCAGCCCGTCCAGCCGCCCACCCACCACCGGGCGACCTGTGTGGTGACCAGCGCGCCGGACGAGATCGAGATCACCGTCGCCGGCCCGACGAGCACGCCCACCCCGACCGCCACACCCACGCCGACGGGCACCCAGACCCCGACGGCCACGCCCACCACCACCCGGACACCGACGCCCACCCCGACCCCGACGCCGACGCCGACGCGGACCACGCCAGAGCCGCACGACTGGCCGACCGGCGATCTGTCGCAGGTGGGTGTCGTGCCCGTCGGCGGCGGCAGCAGCAGCCCGTCGCGGCGGGCGACGCCCACGACCACCAGGTACGTCGCGCAGGCGGCCCAGGTGCGCTCCACGCCCAAGGGCGGGGTCGAGACCGGGCAGGCGCCCGATGACACGCAGGGATCGTACGGGCTGATCGCGGCCGGAGCCGCGCTGCTGATGGGCAGCGCGGCCGGAGGGCTGTTCCTCCGGCGCCGCCGCGCAGTCTCCGGAGGAACGAAGTGATGACCGAGCAGAAGAGCCCGCCGAACCGCGCACTGCCTGGCCTGCTGATCGCCGGTTCGCTCGCCGGGGTGGCCGCCGTCACCGTCGGTGTGCTGCAGTTGGCGCCCGTTCCCGACGGCGGTGCCCAGCCGGACGAGCGGCCGAGCACCATCGAGATGGTCAACGCGGGCGCCTCCCAACTCGCCCCGACGGTCGGTCCCGGCGGCGCCGACGTGCCGCTGCTGCCCGCCAAGCTCGACGCGCCGCCGCCTCCGGCCGCCGTGCCGACGGTGGCGCCGTTCCCCCGGGCCAAGACCGCCAAGAGCCGGCAGGCGCTGCGGCCGGTGCGCATCCGCATCCCCGACATCAAGGTGAACGCGCCGATCGGCCGGGTGACGGTCGACGACAAGGGCGCGCTGGGCGCGCCCCCGCTGTCGAAGCCGAACCTGGCGGGCTGGTACCGATTCAGCCCGGTGCCCGGAGCGCTCGGTCCCGCGATCGTCAACGGCCACGTCAACACGCGCAGCGGCCCGGCCGTCTTCAACCGGCTCGCCGAACTCGCCAAGGGCGACCAGATCTACGTCTACCGCTCGGACGGCAAGGTCACCCGGTTCACCGTGAGCGGGATCGAGCAGGTGAGCAAGGGGTCCTTCCCGACCTCCCGTGTGTACGGCAACACCGACAACGCCCAGCTCAGGCTGGTCACGTGCGGCGGGGTCTACAACAAGACCACCCACAGCTATGCCGACAACGTCATCGTCTATGCGACCCTGTCCAAGAAGAAGGGTTGACCGGGCTTCGGGATTTGACAGGCGATTGACAGGATGAGTTCGTAAGATCTCTACCAAACCGTGACTATCCGGTGGAATCCTGGTACGCCTGTTACACCTGTGCTGGAACGGAGAAAGACAGTGCCGACGTCCAAGGCGCGGCGACGCCTCGCCCTCAAGACCTCCGCCCTCGTGGTGGCCGGTGCTGGAGTCTTCTTCGGAGTTCCGGCCCTCGCCAACTCCATGGCACCCAAAGCGGTGACCTACACGTGCACGAACGTGAGCACGTCCACAGACACCGAGATCAAGTTCCAGATGGACCTCACCGGTCCGGTCAGCGCGGTCTCGCCCAGCGCGACCGCCGTAGTCACCTGGAAGATCGGCACCCCTTCCCCCACACTCACAGCGCCGACCCAACTCGCGCAGGGCGACCGGTTGGTCATCGAAGCTGATGCGATCATTACCGGCTCGCCCAGCCCGACCCCGAGCGAACTCCGGACGGCTGTGGTCACGAACACGCCCGGTGCCATAGCCCTGGGCAGCCCGCTCCAGCCACTACCGACCGTCCTTGTCTCTCTTACACCGACGGCGCGCGGAACCATGGCTGTGATCCCCTACGACTTCACTCTGCGCGTCGGCACCGCAGCCGGGGGTAACGTCGCCCTCTACGACTGCACGGTCACGACCGGCAAGGAGTCAGAGGCCACCCAGGCGGCGGCCCTGATCACGGTCGCCACCGGTTCGAGCTCGCCGTCGAGCTCGCCGACGACCCCGACCCCCACGGCCACCACTCCGACGCCGACTCCGACCACGCCCACGGCCACGCCGACGACCGCCCGTCCCACCAAGACCACGACGGTCATCGTCACCGAGACCCCCGCCGGTGGCGGCAAGGTGCGCAAGACGCCCAAGGACGGGGCGGACACCGGCGCGGGCGGCGACATGGGCCCCGACGGGCGGATGTTCATCCTGTCCGGCGCGCTACTGATCATGGCGGCCGGTGCGGGCGGCCTGATCCTGCGGCGCCGTAACATCAGCAAGGGCTGAGCGATGGCGGCGCAGCATCCGAGCGGTGGCGGCAAGGGCCTGCGGATCACGCTGATCAGCGCGGCCGTCGCCGGTGTCGTCACGGTCGTCGCCGGCCTGCTCATCGTGGTCTCTTCCCCCGAGGAGTACGGCCTGGCCCGCGACTCGCTGGCGCTGGAGGCCCAGCCCCGCCAGACGGGTGCGGCGCAGCCGCAGCAGGCGATGTTCGAGGCCCCGCCGAGCGTGCCGCCGCCGCTGCCGGCGCTCCAGCCCGCTCCGGCGATGCTGCCCTCCACGCCGAGACGCCTGGTGATCAAGCGTCTGGGCATCAACGCGCCGATCGGCTCGGTCGGGCTGGATCGGCGCGGCGCGATCCAGGTGCCGCCGATCAACAACCCGAACCTGGTGGGCTGGTACCGGCACGGCCCGACGGCGGGCGAGGGCGGCCCGTCGGTGATGCTGGGGCACAAGGACACGAGAAGCGGCTCCGCCGTCTTCAGCCGCCTGTACGAGATCAAGAACGGCGACACGATCGAGATCAAGCGCCAGGACGGCGTGACCGCCGTGTTCACCGTCGGCGGCGTCGAGCAGGCGGCCAAGACGACCTTCCCGACACAGCGCGTCTACGGCGACCAACCGGGCAGCAACGCCCAGCTCCACCTGATCACCTGCGGCGGCGTCTACAACCGCACCACCGGGCACTACACCGACAACATCATCGTCTACGCGACGATGACGAGCTCCTACCGAAGCTGAGGACGGGCACCCATGGGCTGGATGGCGAAGCGGCGACTGCGTACTGGCCCGACGGCGGCGCTGCCCGCCAACCCGGATCCGGCCGAACTGCTGCGGATCATCCGGCTGTCCGACCCCGACGCGAAGGCGGACGGCGCCGACATCCTGGCCGCCGACGTGCGTGTCCACGCCGCCGTCAAGGTCGAACCCGACCTGGTGGGCGGCGAGATGGAGGAGGTCTGGGCGCTGCGGGTGGCGGCGGAGGGGCCGCTGCCGTTCGACTTCTACGACCGCTTCCTCGCCGAGGGCGTGGCCGTCCGGCTGGACGGGCTGGCGCTGTGCCGGGGCCAGGTGAGTGATCCGTCCGACGAGGAGCGGGGCGCGGCGGTGATCCTGCCGGAGCGGCCGTCGGAGGAGAGGCTGGCCGAGGTCCTCGGGATCGAGCCGGACGAGAGCGGCGCCTTCGAGGGTGAGGACCTGCGGGCGGCGGTGG
The DNA here is from genome assembly GCF_039525605.1 of Nonomuraea longicatena. Lineage (NCBI taxonomy): Bacteria > Bacillati > Actinomycetota > Actinomycetes > Streptosporangiales > Streptosporangiaceae > Nonomuraea > Nonomuraea longicatena. The sequence goes on from NZ_BAAAHQ010000041.1 coordinate 106,331, forward strand.
TGGCGCTGAAGACGCGGCCGCCGGCCGCGCAGGAACTGCTGCCGTTCGCGACGGACCTGACGGCGGTGGAGTTGCGCGGCGACGACCTGGAGCACGTCGGTACGGTCGCCCTCGCCCTGGCCGACGCGCTGCAGGGCGTCGTCGTCGACCGCTGGTGCTTCCGGATCGACACTCCGGGGGACCTGCTCTAGAGCAAGGCTCTGTTGTAGTCTCGTCAGTAACCGAATATTGCTCGGTTTCATGGAGGGCTACTGTGGCAGAGGCGTACATCGTCGGGGCGGTCCGCACCCCGGTCGGCAAGAAGAAGGGCGGCCTGTCCGCCGTCCACCCCACGGACCTGGCCGCACAGACCCTGAAGGCGCTCGTCGAGCGCACCGGCGTGGACCCGGCCGCGGTCGAGGACGTCATCATGGGCTGCGTCATGCAGTTCGGCCCGCAGAGCATGGACATCGCGCGCAACGCCTGGCTCAGTGCCGGGCTGCCCGAGACCACCGCCGGGGTCACCATCGACCGGCAGTGCGGTTCCTCCCAGCAGGCGCTCCACTTCGCCGCACAGGGCGTCATGTCCGGCACCCAGGACCTGGTTGTGGCGGCCGGGGTCGAGTCGATGAGCATCGTCCCGATGGGCTCGTCGATCACCGCCGCGCTGGAGAAGGGCATGCCGTTCCCGTTCGGCGAGATGTGGGTCGAGCGGTACGGCATGCAGGAGATCTCGCAGTTCCGGGGCGCCGAGCTCATGTGCGAGAAGTGGGGCCTCACCCGTGAGGAACTGGAGCGCTACGCCTACGAGTCGCACCAGCGGGCGGCCAAGGCCGTGGCCAACGGCTACTTCAAGGACCAGATCGTCCCGGTCGCGGGCGTCGAGGACGACGAGGGGCCGAGGCCCGACACCACCCTGGAGAAGATGGCGGCGCTGAAGACGCTCAAGGAGGACGGCGTCATCACTGCGGCCACCGCCTCCCAGATCTCCGACGGCTCCGGCGCGGTGCTCATCGCCTCCGAGCAGGCGGTCAGGGACCACGGCCTGACGCCCAGGGCGCGCATCCACCAGCTCGCGCTGCTCGGCGACGACCCCGTGTTCATGCTCACCGCGCCGATCCCGGCGACGCACAAGGCGCTGAAGAAGGCGGGCCTGAGCATCGACCAGATCGACGTCACCGAGATCAACGAGGCGTTCGCCCCGGTGCCGCTGGCCTGGATCAAGGAGGTGGGCGCCGACCCGGCCAAGGTCAACCCGAACGGCGGCGCCATCGCGCTCGGCCACCCGCTCGGCGGCACCGGCGCGATCCTCATGACCAAGCTGCTGCACGAGCTGGAGCGCACCGGTGGCCGGTACGGGCTGCAGACGATGTGCGAGGGCGGCGGGCAGGCCAATGTCACCGTCATCGAGCGGCTCTGAGCGGCTCTGAGCACATGACGACGCCCTCCGCCCCTGTGACAAGCAGGGGCGGAGGGCGTCGGCGGTGGTGCGCCCATGGCGTTGAGGCGCGGACTACCCATCCAGGTAGTTGCTCAGCGTCCCTTGGACGGGATGCGCCTCGGCGGTGCCATCGGCCGCTGGGGCATCTGGGGCATCGGCTGTCGCCGCTGCTGCCCGGGTAGGGACTTCTTCTTGGACTGTTTGCCGGAACGTACACGCATGAGGCGGCTCCTTCTCGTAATCAGCGACGCGACCGCGTCCGTCGCGTCAGGACGGGCAGTGACGTGTTCTCGGGCGGTTGCGCCCGGCTCATTACTGGTAAAGCCGCATGTCTGAAAATGTAAGACACTTCCGGTGCACTGGCAACGGTTTATTTTCCGGCCCCGGCCGCCCGCACCACGCGGCGGCCGGGGGCCGGGTCACTTGATCGAACCGGCGGTGAGTCCGCCGACGACCTTCCGCTCGATCAGCGCGAACAGGATGATCACCGGGATGGTGGCGATCACCGAACCGGCGAACAGGCCCTGCCAGTCCACGGAGTACTGGCCCATGTAGGAGTGCAGCGCCACCGGCAGCGGCTGGTTCTCCGGCGACGTCGAGAGCGTCAGCGCGACCACGAACTCGTTCCACGCCGAGATGAACGTGAAGATCAACGCGGTGATCACGCCGGGCATCGCCAGCGGGAGCGTGATGCGGAACAGCGCGCCGAAGCGGCCGTTGCCGTCGATGAAGGCCGCCTCCTCCAGCTCACGCGGGATCGAGGAGAAGTAGGCGTTGAGGATCCAGACCGCGAAGGCCAGGTTGAAGCCGCCGTTGACCAGGATCAGCGACCACACCGAGTCCACCAGGCCGAACTGGAAGAACTCCCGGTAGATGCCGACGACCATCGCGGTCGGCTGGAACATCTGCGTGATCAGTACCAGGACCAGGAACAGCGACCGGCCCTTGAAGTCGTGCCGCGCGGTGTAGTAGGCGGCCGGCAGCGCCACCACCAGCACCAGCAGCGTCGAACCCACCGCCACCTGCAGCGACACCAGCAGGTTGTCGGCCAGCCCGCCGCTCCAGAACCCGGCGATCGCCGAGAAGTCCCACGTGTCGGGGAACCACTGCGCCGTGCGCAGCTCCTTCTGCGGGCGCAGCGCGATCAGCACCATGACCAGGTACGGGAACAGGAAGACGAACCCGATCAGGTAGGCGAGCGCCGCGATCAGCGTGGTCTTGAGCTTGGGCATCCGCCGCGCGCCGCGCGGCCTGCCGTGCTGGGCCGGACGGTGCGCGGCCCGCGAAGGAGCGGTCGTCGTGGCCATCTACGCCACCTCCCGGTTCCAGCGGGAGACCCGCAGGAAGATGACGGTCAGCACGATCACCATGCCGAAGTTAACCACGGACATGGCAGCGGACTCCCCGAGGTTCGCGTTCTTCAGGACGTACATGAAGATCGTGGACGTCGCGGTGTCGTAGCCCGGCTGCCCCCGCGTCATCGCCCAGATGATCGGGAAGCTGTTGAAGACGTTCATCATGTTGATCAGCGCGGCCACCGTCAGCGCCGGGCGCAGCAGCGGCAGGGTGATCGACCAGTACGTCCGCATCTTGGAGGCGCCGTCCATCCTGGCCGCCTCGTACACGTCCGCCGGGATCGTCGCGAGCCCCGCCAGCAGCGCGTACGTCGTGAACGGCACGGACACGAACACCCCGACGAAGATCAGCCATGGCATCGCGGTGCCCGCCTGGCCGAGTTGGTCGGCCGCGTCGCCGCCCATCGTGCTCAGCAGGCCGAGCGAACTCGGCTCGATACCGAACACCTTCTGGACGAAGGTGCCGAGGTCGCGCCGGATCAGGTTGATGACCCCGACCTCGGGGTCGAGCATCCACTTGAAGACGATCGCCGTCATCAGCACCGACGCCGCCCACGGCGCGATCAGCGCCCAGCGGGCCACCTTGCGGCCCGGGAACCTCTGGTTGAACAACTGCGCCAGCGCCAACGAGATCACCACGGTCAGCAGCACGATCGCGACGACCCACACCACGCTGCGGACCATGATGTCGGCGAAGTCCTTCTCGGCGAACAGCTTGTCGTAGTTGGCGGGGAAGTTGACCTCGCGCACCACGCCGAACCGGCTGATCTGCAGGAACGACGACCGGACCATCTCGATGACCGGCCAGATCACCACGGCCGCGATCAGCAGCACCGCGGGCCCCACCCACGCGAGGGGCTCCAGCTTCTTCATGCGCACCCTTTCATGGAGGTGCGGCGGACGGCCCGGCACCCGGGCCCGCCCGCCGCACAGTCTCCGGACGATCAGCCGGTCTCGGCGGCCTTCTGGAGTTCGCCGAGCGTCTTGGCCGGGTCCTTCACCACGCCGCCCATGGTCTGCTTGATCTGGGTGTTCAGCTCCGACCACTTGGGGTCCTGGAACGGGTAGAAGCTGGCGTTGGGCAGAGCGTCGAGGAACGGCTTGAGCTTCTCGTCACCCGACAGCTTCTGGATGCCGGTGTTCGTGACCGGCAGCAGCTTGTACAGATCCACGATCTTCTCGGCGGCCGGGCCCGTGTAGAAGAAGTCGAAGAACTTCTTGATCTCTTCGGGGTGCTTGTTCTGGTTGAACGCCATGATCCAGTCCATGACGCCGAGCGTGGTGTCGAGGGGGCCGCTCTTGCCGGGGATGGCGGCGACGGCGTACTTGTCCTTGACGGTGCCCTTGTCGAAGATCGGGATCGACATCGGGCCGCCGGTGGCCATGCCGACCTTGCCGGCCGCGAAGTCCTCCCAGACCGTCTTGCGGTCCTTGGTGCCCGGGTTCGGCGTGGTCAGCCCCGCGTCCACCAGGCCCTTCACGTACGTGAAGGTCTCGGTGTTCTGCGGGGAGTTGATCGCCCACTTGCCCGAGGCGTCCTTGTAGCCGCCGCCGTTGCCGAGCATCCACAGGAACGACTCGCCCTGGGCCTCCTCCTGGCCGAGGGGCAGGCCGTACGGCTGGCTGACGCCCGCCTTCTTCAGCTTCTCCGCCGCGGCCTTGAGCTCGTCCCACGTCGTGGGCGGCTCGGCGATCCCGGCCTTCTCGAACAGTTCCTTGTTGTAGAAGAGCGCGCGGGCCGAGGAGACGAACGGCAGGCCGTAGGCGGCGCCGTCCACCTTGCCGAAGTCGGCGAACTTGGTCAGCATGTCCTGCTGGACGTTCGGGGAGAGGATCTCCTCGACCTTGTGGAGCAGGCCGTCCTTGACGAAGCCGGAGTAGTCGCCGGTCTGCAGGATGTCGGGCGCCTGGCCGTTCTGGACCATGGTGGCGACCTGCTTGTCGATGTCGTTCCAGTTGATGACCTGGACCTCGACCTTGATGTTCGGGTTGGCCTTCTGGAAGTCGTCGACGACCCCCTTCCAGAAGCCCTCGCCGGCGTTGGGGGCACCGGGGCCGTCGCCGTAGTCGGCGGCGACCATCTTCAGGGTGACCGGCCCGGAAGCCGACTTCTCGCCGCCGCCGGTCTCGGTGCCCGTGCCGCCGGAGCCGCCGCCGCAACTGGACAGGACCAGCATGGCGGCCAGGCCGAGCGCGGCGCCGCCCGCAAGCTTGATGTTCACCGTAGATACCGCCTTCTCGTCGGACGGGTCACGCTGGTCCGTACCAGCTCCGGGCCCCGTCTACTGGTTTGGGGGTGATTCGAGCCACAGCTCGATGCGCTGGCGTCAGCGTAAGCCCCGATTCGGCAGCCGGTCTATACCGGGTCGTCTCGATTTGAAAACATCGACGCCGTACCGGTCTAGACCGCCGGAGTCAGGTGATGCGGCGCCGGACCGACTCGCCGCCGTCGGGCGTGCCGATCCACGGGCCCTCGATCGACGGGTCGAGGATGCCCTCCTCGACGAAGTCGTAGCGGCCGTCGAGGACGTGCCCGGCCAGGCGGGACTCGGCCGCGTCGTTGTTGTCCCACAGCAGCGAGAACAGGGTCCGGATGCGCCGGGCCGCCTGGAGGCAGAAGGTGTCGGCCAGCTCCTGCGGGCGGCGGCCGAGGTCGCGGGCGTCCTCGTCGGCCTTCACACACACCGAGGTCATCGCGTACAACTCGGCGCCGATGTCCACGATCCGGCCGAGGAACGCCTGCCTGTGCTCCAGCCCGGCCTGCCAGCGCGACATGCCGTAGAACAGGGACCTGGCGAGCTTCCTGCTGGTCCGCTCCACGAACCGCAGGTGCCGGGCCAGCGGCCCGAAGTCCTGGTACGCAGCAGGCAACGTGCCCGAGCCCGCCACCAGCGTCGGCAGCCACCTGGCGTAGAAGGCGGCGGCGTGCTTGAGCGCCTCGGCGCGCTCGTGCCGTGAGGCGTCCGGGTTGACCAGTTCGCCGGCCGCGCTCAGATGGGCGTCCACGGCCTCGCGGGTGATCAGCAGGCGCATGATCTCCGAACTGCCCTCGAAGATGCGGTTGATCCGCGAGTCGCGCAGCATCTGCTCGGCGGGCACGCCGCGCTCGCCCCTGGCGGCCAGCGACTCGGCGGTCTCGTAGCCCCGGCCGCCCCTGATCTGGACCAGTTCGTCGAGCACCGTGTACGAGTGCTCCGTGGCGTACAGCTTGGCCAGCGCCGCCTCGATGCGGATGTCGTTGCGCTGGTCGTCGGCCAGGCGGGCGGTCAGCTCGCTGACCGCCTCCAGCGCGTACGCCGTCGCCGCGATGTAGGCCACCTTGGTGGCCACGGCCTCGTGCTCGCCGACCTTGCGCCCCCACTGCACCCGGGCGTTGCACCACTCCCGGGCGATCTTCAGCGCCCATTTGGCGCCGCCCGCGCAGGTCGCGGGCAGCGACAGGCGGCCGGTGTTCAGCGTGGTCAGCGCGATCTTCAGGCCCTCGCCCTCACGGCCGATGAGGTTCGCGGCCGGAACCCTGACGTCGCGGAACTCGGTGACGCCGTTCTCGATGCCGCGCAGGCCCATGAAGGTGTTGCGGCGGTTGACCGTGACGCCGGGGGAGTCGGCCTCGACCACGAACGCGCTGATCTTCTCGCCGGTGCGGGCCATGACGACCAGCAGGTCGGCGACGACGCCGTTGGTGGTCCACAGCTTGGTGCCGTTGAGGAGGTAGTCGTCGCCGTCGCGGACGGCGGTCGTGGCCAGCCGGGCCGGGTCGGAGCCGACGTCCGGTTCGGTCAGCAGAAACGCCGAGATCTCGCCCCTGGCGCAGCGGGGGAGGAAGGCCCGTTTCTGCTCCTCGGAGCCGAAGAGCTTCAGCGGCTGCGGCACCCCGATCGACTGGTGCGCCGACAGCAGCGTCGCGAGGGCCGGGCAGTACGAGCCGACCAGCATGAGCGCGCGGCAGTAGTACAGGTACGGCAGGCCCAGCCCGCCGTACTCCTCGGCGATCGTGATCCCGAACGCACCCAGGCCGGCCAGGCCCTTGACCACGTCGTCCGGGATCACGCCGGTGCGCTCGATGAGCGCCGGGTCCACGTGGGCGTGCAGGTATCGCCGTACGGACCTGACGAACTCCTCGCCCTTGGCCTGCGCCCGCGCGGGCACGGCGGGGACCTGGGTGACCAGACCGGGCTGGAAATCCCCGAGAAACAGCTGTTTGGCGAAACTCGGGCGAGCCCACTCCGCCTCGCGGGCCTGCTCGCCGAGTTCCCTGGCCTTGGCGTAATCGGTCATTTGCCCCTTCTTCCCCGTCTATGGGTGGTGTACCAAGACCAGGGGCGCTCCAACCGGCCTCAGCCGAACCGCACCAGAGCCTCGGCCAGCGGCTTGCGGTCCAGGTCCGGCACCTCGGCGTCGGAGGAGGGGAATCCGACGGGGAACAGGATGTAGGGCCGCTCGGCGGCCGGGCGCTCGCAGATCTCGGTGAGGAAGGCCATCGGGTTGGGCGTGTGGGTGAGCGTCGCCAGGCCCATCGTGTGCAGCGCGGTGATGAACAGGCCGCAGGCGATGCCGACGCTCTCGTTCACGTAGTAGTGCCTGATCCGCTCGCCGTCCGGGCCGGTGCCGTACTTCTGCGCGAAGCACACGACCAGCCACGGCGCCACCTCCAGGTAGCGCTTGTCCGAGGTGGTCTCCAGCCGGGCCAGGGCCGCGCGCCACTCGGGCGGCAGCCGGCCGCCCTCGTAGTTCTGCCGTTCCTCGGTCTCGGCGGCCTCGCGCACCCGCCGCTTGAGTCCGGGGTCGCCGATGGCGACGAACGTCCACGGCTGCTGGTGCGCGCCGGACGGGGCGGTGTTCGCGGCCATCACCGCGAGTTCGACGCACCGGTACGGCACCGGCTCGTCGCTGAAGAACCGGACGCTGCGCCGCCGCTCGACGTGGGAGTAGAACCCCGTGCCGCGCCGGATCATCTCCTCCGGGTCATACCGTTCCGGGGTGTAAGGGACGAAGGGATGCTGGTGCTCCATGAGAACCGCAGTCTCGGTACCACCCGCGATCCTGGCAACACCCGCCCGCCTATGCTGCCGATCTGACAGCCAACCCGCCCTCAGGGAGTCGAATATGCCGGCACGGCGCAGAGGACTGGACCCGCTCGACCTCCGGCTGCTGCGCCTGCTTCGCGAACGTCCGCGCAGCGGGCTGCTGGAGTTCGCCCGCCTGCTGGGCGTCGCCAGAGGCACGGTCCAGGCGCGACTCGACCGGATGGGCGACGACGGGGTGATCACCGACTTCGGCCCCAACCTCTCCCACGCCGCACTCGGCCACCCCGTGCAGGCGTTCACCACGCTGGAGGTCGAACAGGGCTCCCGCGAGCTCATCTCCAGGGCACTGGAGGCGATCCCCGAACTGCTGGAGGCGCACATCGTCACCGGGCCCGGCGACGTGTGGTGCCGCATCGCCGGGCGCGACCACGAGCACGTCCAGCGGGTCATCGACGGGATGCTGAGGATCGACGGAGTCCGGCGGAGCACCACCGTGATCGTGCTGTCCACGGTGGTGCCGCACCGGGTGGAGCCCCTGGCCCGCGCGAGCGTGTTCGATAGCGCTGCCTTAACCCAGCGCTAAAGTGTGCGGATGGGGACGATGTACGCGGCGCTGCTGAGGGGCGTCAACGTCGGCGGCAGCCGCCGGGTGCCGATGGCGGAGCTGCGCGATCTCCTCTCCGGCCTGGGGTTCGAGCGGGTCCAGACCTATCTGGCGAGCGGCAACGCCGTCTTCGCCGCCGCGACGGGCGACGAGCGGGAACTGGCGGCGCGCATCGGCGCGGCCGTCGAGCGGCGGTTCGGCTTCCCGGTGGACGTGCTGGTCCGCGATCACGCCTACCTGAAGGCCGTGGTCGAGGGCTGCCCGTTTCCCGCCGACCGGCTCGAAGGCAGGCAACTGCACGTCACCTACTTCGCCGAGCCGGTGACCGGCGAGCACTTCGGGTCGCTCGACGCGGCAGCGTACCTGCCGGAGGAGTTCCGGCTGGGTGAGCGCGCGCTCTACCTGTACGCTCCCGACGGGCTGGGCCGCTCCCGCCTGGCCGACGTGCTGGCTCGGCACGCGCCGGTCAAGGGCGTCGTCGCCACCACCCGCAACTGGAACACCGTCGCCAGGCTCGCCGAACTCACCGAGGACTCCACCCCGGGTTGAGGCTTCCTCCGCCGTGACCACCGGCATCGCGCGCCGAGGTCTCCGGGGCCGGTTCAACGGAATGCTGGAATCCATGACCTCCGTCACCATGGTCGACGGCTACGTGCCGGTCATCGACCTGTCCTCCAGAAACCGCCCCCAGGGCCGCCGGGCGCTCGCCGCCGCGATCGGCGGAGCCTGCGAGACCTCGGGATTCTTCGTCATCGTCGGCCACGGGGTGCCGACCGATCTGGTCGGCCGGATGCACACGGTCACCGACGCCTTCTTCCGGCTCCCCGAGGACGGCAAACGGCCGGTGGCCCACCGTCCCGGATTCTCGGGGTTCCGCACGTCGGGCGGCACCACCGCGCGCAGTCTCGACCAGCGGACGCCACCGGACCTGTGCGAGTCGTTCGCCGTCCACTTCACCGGCGAACTCGGTGATCGCGAGCGGGCCGCGCTGGGCGAGCACGACGCGCCGTGGAAGCTGGCCAATCTCTGGCCGGAGGTGCCCGCCGGGTTCAAGGCGACCTGGCAGGAGTACATGGCCGTGCTGGAGGAGCTCTCGCGCGACCTCCTGCGGTTGTCCGCGCTCGCGCTCGGCCTGGACGAGCGCTTCTACGACGCGAAGTTCGACCGGCACGTGTCGTCGCTGGTCGCCAACTACTACTACCCGCAGGTGGAGCGGCCGCTGCCGGGGCAGCTGCGGCGGGGCGCGCACACGGACTTCGGCGGGCTGACCGTACTCCACCAGCAGGACGACCTGGGCGGGCTGCAGGTGCTGCAGGGACAGGAATGGCGGGACATCCGGGCGATTCCCGGCAGTTTCGTGGTCAACATCGGCGACCTGATGGCGATGTGGACCGGCGGGCGCTGGGTGTCGACCATGCACCGGGTCGTCAACCCCGAGCAGGGCGACACCTCCTCGCGCCTGTCCCTCCCGTTCTTCTACCAGCCTGACCACGACGCGCTGGTCGAGCCCCCTGGCGCGGCCGCCGTCGTCGCGGGCGACTGGATGGCGGCGAAGCTGCGGAAACTGTTCGCCGTGGACTAATCCGGGCGGATGTCGAGCCGTACCCGGTTGGCGTGGCCGCCGGTACAACGGCCCGGCGGAGGGTCGGAGTTCCCCGGACATGAACAGGCCCCGCTCGGGCGGAAGACCGAGCGGGGCCTGTCGTTTCGCGGGTCAGTTCAGTTCAGTCACACGGGGCAGAGACCGGCGTTGGACCACACGTCGTTCGTGCCTGGTGTGTTGTTCTGTGTCCACCATTTCGCGGTCCACTTGCGACCGGCATGGGTGACGGACTGGCCGCCTGTGTACACCTGGGTGGGTGACCAGGCGGGGATTCCGGTGCAGTTCACCGCGCCGTTGAGGTCCTGCGGCACGTCGAAGAACCACCCGGCGGCCTTCAGTTCGGGCAGCAGCACGCGGACGGCGCTCACGGTCTGCTCGCGCACGCCGCCGGCGTCGTGAAGCAGCACCACGCCGGTGTCGCGCAGGTTGGTGCGGACGCTCTGGGCGATGGCGTCAGCGCCGGGAAGGGCCCAGTCGCGCGGGTCGACCGACCAGCCGACGGAGGTCATGCCGAGCTCCTGCGCCACGTCGGGCGAGGCGCCCCACTCGCCGTACGGCGCGCGGTAGTACTTGATCACGGCGTTGGGGACCGCGGCGCGGATCGCGTTGCTGGTCCTGGTCAGGTCGGCGCGGATGTCCGCCACGGGCTTGGTCTGCATGCTGTCGTGCTGCCAGCTGTGGTTACAGAGGGCGTGGCCTTCAGCGTTGATTCGGCGGACGAGGTCGGGGTACTTCTCGACCTCGGTACCCACTAAGCAGAAGGTCGCCTTGAGCTGGTTCTGCGCGAGCAGGTCGAGGACTTGCGGCGTGTAGGTCGGGTGCGGCCCGTCGTCGAAGGTGAACGAGACGGCCTTGCCGTCCCTCTGCGTACGGGTGACGACGGGAGCGGCCGCAGCAGTCGTGGTAGAGGCGCTCGGAGCACGGTCATAGGAACGAACCGCAGGTTCAGGTGTGGAGGTCGCGGACGCGGTGGTCGCGGCGAGCGTCGCCGATGCCAGAGCGGTCACCATGACAGCGGCCACTCTTGTGACAACAGAGAGCAAGATCAACTCCTTTGTGAAACATGATCGCCTGAGTTAGAAAGTAAAGTAAACTAACTAATGAAACAACCCCCCTTAGGGGTCGCCAATTGGTCTGAGAAGTGTCGGCACTCACCTGATCTACAGCCATCGGCTCCGACTTTCACCTGGTCAACCTGGCAAGGAGCGACGCATGTGCACAGCACACGGAGAAGGCCGCATATCGAAGAAGATGTCCGAAAATCGGGGTCGACGACACGGGGAGTGATCACCATGGGCCGACAACACCGGACTCTGGCGGTCCAGGTGCGCGATCAGCTCCGCACGATGGTCGCCCAGGAGGGGCTCGGGCCCGGCGACCGGCTGCCTTCGGAGAACGACCTCATCGCGCTGTTCGGCGTGGGCCGTACCAGCATCAGAGAAGCCCTCAAACTGCTCGAACAGGAGGGCCTGATCCAGGCCAGGCACGGTGACGGCCGCTACCTCACCTCACAGCCCAGCCTGGAGCGCCCGCTGACCCGCCTCGCGGGCACCACCGACATGCTGGCCGAACGCGGGTACGGCGCCAGCACCGTCGTCCTCGACCTCGCCGTCAAGGAGCCCACCCGCCGGCAACTCGACCTGCTGCGCCTGTCGCCCGGCGACACCGTCGTCCGGCTCGAACGCCTCCGGCGGCGCGACGGCGACGTGCTCGTCCACTCGACGGACCTGTTCCCGAGGGCGCTCATCCCGTTCCCGCTCGGCGAGGTGGACTGGACCGGGTCGTTGCTGGAGGTCCTGGCCGCCTACGACCACGTGGTGGAGTACGCGGTCACGCAGGTCAGGGCCGTGACACTGGCCGACGAGCAGGCCGCGCGGCTCGGCGCGGACGCGGGGGAGGGCGCCTGGCTGATGCTGACCCAGACGCACCATGACAGCTCCGGCCGCCCCCTGCTCCACTCGGTGGACTGCCACCGGGGCTCCGACTTCGCCTTCCACCTGGTCCGCCGCCGCGACTAACGGGGGGTGATCGGGGTCAGCGAAGTGGTGCGGGCCTCGATCGCCTCGGCGGCGTCCAGACATAGATCCTCACGAAAACGCGGCCCGATGATCTGGACGCCCTGAGGCAGCCCCTCGGCCAGGCCGGTGGGGACGGCCACCGCCGGAAGCCCCAGGAGGTTGACGGTCCACGCCATGCGCAGGGACGCCGGCCACCCGGCGAGCCGGTCGGCGTCGAGGTCGGATCCCACGGCGAAGGCCGGGCCGGTGCGGATCGGCGCGAGGACGAGCGGGGCCGTGCTCATCCACGCCATCCAGGCACGCGCGATCGAGGCGCGTTCCATCATGGGATCGAAGGCCGCCTGGCCGGCCGCCAGGTTCCAGTGCGGCTCGTACCGCTCCCAGAACCGGACGAAACCCTCGGAGGCCACCGACTCGACCGGCGGCTGCACCTCGTGCACCCGGCCGTAGGCGGACATGAGCTGCACGAAGATCTCCCCGGCCCGCACCAGGGCCGGGGCCGGGCTCTCCGTCACGACGTACCCCGCGTCGGACAGCCGCTCCGCCGCCTGGCGGAGGGCGGCGGCGACGCCGGGGTCCAGCTCGGGGCCGTCCGGGTCGGTGGCGAGCCAGACCCGCACGGGTGCCGGAACCGGGGGACCGGAAAGGGGCGCCGGCACGTGCCAGGGATCCCCGCCCTGGTCCGCGCACATGTGGGCGAAGGCCAGGCGCAGATCCCGCACGCTCCGGGCGATCGGCCCGTGCACGGCCAGCAACTGGAACCCGAACGGCGTCGGCCTCGGCGGCAGGCCGACCTGGGCCACGCGCCCCAGCGACGGCTTCAACGCGGCGACGCCGCAGCACTGGGCGGGCCAGCGCAGCGAGCCGGCTCCGTCGTTGCCCAGTCCCAGTGCCGCCATGCCGGTGGCCACGGCCACGGCGTCGCCGCCGCTGGAACCGCCGGGTGTGTGCGCGGCCGACCACGGGTTTCGGGTGGCGCCGCGTAGTTCGTTGTCGGTGTGCCAGCGCATGCCGAACTCCGGCATGTTGGTCCGTCCGATCGGGACGGCCCCGGCCGCGCGAAGCTCGGCGACGTGCGGTGCGTCGGCGGCGGCGACCGCGTCACGCAGCGAGACGATGCCGAGCGTCGTGGCGGACCCCGCGACGTCGATGTTCTCCTTCACGGTCACCGGGACCCCGCGCAGCGGGCCGACCGGCGTGCCCGAGCGCAGGTCCCGGTCTACCGCGTCCGCCGCCCGCAGCGCCTGCTCGGCCAGGACGGCGGTGACGGCGTTCACCCGAGGATTGACCTGGGCGATCCGCCGCAGATGTGCCTCGACCACCTCGCGGCTCGACACGGTGCGAGCTTGGACCTGCCGTGCCAGCTCCCATGCCGACATCTCCCATAACTCCGACATCGCACCCCTTCCTCGTTGCCGTATCGAGGAATCTAGGGGGCATCGTCACAAAATTGCAGTCTTGTGTTCACAGCCCGTGTCCGCCGCCGACCTCCCGGCCGGTGACTTGCCTTCCGGAGATCGGGGCCGTTTAATAAATGAACGAGCATTTATTAATGGAGGGGACGATGGCGGGGCGCCCTCGGGGGATCGGCGACAGGGAGATCTTGCGCGCGGCGGCGGAGGTGATCGGCCGGGTCGGCCCCGCGAAGCTGACGCTCGCCGCAGTGGCGCGGGAAGTCGGGCTGGTGCCCGGCACCCTGGTCCAGCGGTTCGGCTCCAAGGGCGGGCTGCTCCTCGCGCTCGGCGAACAAGCCGCCGAGGACGCCGACGCGATGCCCGGACGGGTGCGCGAGGAGCGAGAAACGGCACTGGACGCGTTGGCGTCGCTGGTCGCGGGGTGGATGGAGCCGATGAACACGCCGGAGCGCTTCGCCAACCATCTGGCCTTCCTGTGCATGGACCTCACCGACCCGGGGCTCCACGCCCCCGCCCTGCGTGTACATCTGGCCCAACGCCGGGCCGTGCAGAGTCTCCTGGCGGAGGCCGTGGAAACGGGTGAACTCCGCCCCGGCGTGGACGTCGTGCCGTTGGCCCGGTCCGTGCAGGCCGTCAGCGCGGGCGCCGGACTGACCTGGGCGCTTGAGCGTCGCGGAACCCTCTCCCAGGCGGTCGCCCACGAGCTCGACACGTTGCTCCGCCCGCACCTCGCCCCTTTGGAGGAAACATGACGATTCAGGCGCGATCACTGGCCGGAAGGGTGGCTCTGGTCGCCGGAGGCACCCGTGGCGGCGGGCGCGGCATCGCCGTCGAACTCGGCGCCGCCGGAGCCACGGTGTACGTCACCGGCCGCAGCAGCGCCTCCGGACGCTCGGATCTGGATCGTCCTGAGACCGTCGAGGAGACGGCCGAGAAGATCACCGCCGTCGGTGGCGTGGGCGTCGCCGTCCGCACCGACCACAGCCGGCCGGAACAGGTTCAGGCCCTCGTCGACCGGATCGCGGCCGAACAGGATGGACGGCTCGACATCCTGGTCAACTCCGTGTGGGGCGGCGATCCGCTGACCGACTGGGCGCATCCGCTGTGGGAGCAGGACCTGGAGAAGGGGTTTCGGCTGCTCCGCAGGGCCGTCGACACACACGTGATCACCAGCCGGTTCGCGCTGCCGCTGATGGTCGCGAGGAGGAGCGGCCTGGTCGTGGAGGTCACCGACGGCAACACCGCCCGCTATCGAGGCTCGTTCTTCTACGATCTGGCGAAGTCCTCGGTGATCCGGCTCGCGGTCGCGCAGGCGGCCGAGCTGAAGCCGTACGGGGTCGCGGCGGTGGCCCTCACGCCGGGGTTCCTGCGCTCGGAGGCGATGCTGGATCATTTCGGCGTCACCGAGGCCAACTGGCGTGACGCGGTGGCCAAGGACCGGCATTTCGCTCATTCGGAGACCCCGGCCTACCTGGGGCGGGCGGTGGCCGCGCTGGCCGCCGACCCCGGCATCATGGCCAAGACCGGGCGTGCCCTCGCCACCTGGGGACTGTACCGGGAGTATGGGTTCACCGACGCCGACGGCACCCAGCCCGACTTCGCGGCCTACTGGGCCGAGGGCTTGGAAGCCGAGTACGGGCCGCTCGGGGATCCGATCTAACTCTACACGCGGTAGTACTACAAATAGTAGAGTTCAGGCATCATCGTGGGAGCGGGAATCGTCGGCCTGGCCGCCGCCAGGGGTCACCGTGCTCGAACGGGCACCCGCCCTGCGGGACGGCGGCGGCGCCGTCATCCTGTGGGACAACGGCGCCGCCGTGCTCCGCGACCTCGGCATCGACGCCGAGGAGATCGGATACCGCCTCGACGGCACCGGGTGGCGCGGGTCGACGTCAGAGGGCCCACCGACCGGTTCGGGACCCCGGCCGTCTGCGCTCTGCGCGGCACCCTGATCCACCGGCTACGGCCGCGCGTGCCGAATCACCGTTACGGCCCAGCCACGCCCACCCGCCACCCGCCGTCCCCGGCGCGCGTGCGCAGGCGCCCGCCCCTCGCCGTGACGGCGCCCCGCCGCGACGACTCCGCCCTTGCCCGCCCTCCGGCGAAACCCGCTGTCCTGGCTGATCGGTTCGCACCTAGCATGAGGGCTCAGCTATGGACGTCGATTGGCCCGTTTACCCGAAGATGCCGCGCCGGGCGGGCCCCACCCCGCCCTCCGGCGGCCGGTGGGTCGCCACGGAGAAGATCCACGGCGCCCACCTCGCGGTGGTCTGCACCGAGGAATCGGTGCGGCCCGCCAAGCGCCGTACCTTACTGTCCGAAGCCGAACTCGACTCCTTCTTCGGCCTGTCGCGCTGCTGGCCCGCCCTCGCGGTCACCGCCGCCGACCTGGCCCGCCGCCTGCGGGAGGCCGAAGGCTCCGACGGCACCGTCATCCTCTACGGCGAACTCGCGGGCGGACACTACCCCCACCCGCACACCCCGTCCCCGCCCGGCGTCCAGCCGGTGCAGACCGGCGTCTGGTACCACCCCGACCTGATCTGGGTCCTCTTCGACGCCGTCCACACCTCCGGTGACACCACCGTCTGGACGGCGGACGCCGCCCTGCGCCGGGCAGCCGCAGAGGCGGGCGTCCACTGCGCCCCCGTCCTGGCCGAAGGCAGCCTGGCCGCCGTGGGCGAGCGGGCACCCGCCTTCCCGAGCCTGCTGCCCGCCCGGTTCGGGCTCCCCGCGCTGCCGGACAACCTGGCCGAGGGCCTGGTGCTCAAACCCGCCGACCGGTGGACGGCCGCCGCGCGTCCGGTGATCAAAAACAAGCATCCCCGGTTCGCCGAGGACGCCCGCTACCAGGGCTCCCGCCCCTACGAGCCGCCGGAGGAGGGTGCGGCGGGTGTCCCTGGCTGGCTCGTGGCCGAGGCCGCCCAGCGGCTGACCCCGAACCGCGCGGCGGCGGCAATGAGCAAACTCGGCCCCGCCGTCCCAGCCGAGGTCCTGGCCGAAGAGATCCTCACCGACCTGCTCACTGACCTGGAGGAGGACCTCGGCGGCCTGGACCCCGCCCACCTCACCGCCCTGCGGCACACCCTGGCCGCCGGTGCCGGAGTCCTGGCCGGTCAGTACTTGACCCGCTGAAGTGTGTCGCCGTTCGCGTCCATGAACAGGAGAGTCACCGCTTTGCCGCGAGAGGGATATCGCACGGCCCACCCCCAGAGCCGGGTGCCGACGCCCTTGGCGACCGTTCCCCGGAACTTCCGTCCGTCCTCGGTCACCGCCACCACCTGGTGGACCCCGGTCTTGGCGATGCCGTAGACCGCCCTGCCGGAATCGGGTTTCCTGGCCTCCTCGCGGATCAGCCTCCGCAGTGTTTTCTCAGAGGCCCCCTGCTCCATTCTCCGAACCTCGGCAGGGGTCCGGCGGCCATGGCTCATTCCCTGCGGACGGGCGAACTCATCAGCGGTGAGCGGCGGATAGCTGGCACAGCCGGTACCGCCGGACGTCGTCCAGGTCGCGCACAGCACCGGCCCTCCGCTGCGAGGCGCTTTGGCCAGCCATATCCAACCAGGTAGATCCGGAACCGGAACCACCTCGCCCAAGGGCGAATACTTCTTCTTCATAGCCCGGTGGCCGACGCTGGACGGCTCCTTCACCGGGGTCGCGGACGAACTGGTGCGCACCGGTTCCACGACAGAGGCGGTGTCCGCTCGCGGTACTTCCGGCACCACGAGCCGGGCAGCAGTCACCCCGACGGACATCGCCAGGGCCGACGCCGCGACCACGGCGTACCGGCGTCTGAGCGTCCGGCGTCCGACGGCGACGGCGCCGCCCACGTCCACCCGGGCGGGCGGCTGCTTCTCCCGGGCCAGAGCGTCGAACAGGTCCTTGGCGTCCATCAGCGCTCCTCCATGCTCGGCAGTCGTGAGTCCTCCACCCCGAGGACCGACCGCAGGGTGGCCAGCCCCCGGGAGGTCTGGCTCTTGACGGTTCCGGTCGAGCACCGCAGCGTGTGCGCGGTCTGCTCGACACTCAGATCGCAGTGGAAACGCAGCACCAGCGTGGCGCGCTGGCGCGGCGGCACGGCGGCCAGTGCCCGGCGCAGGTCCATGGCCAGGTCGCGGTCCCCTTCGGCGGACGGCGACGCGGGTGGCGCGGCCGTCAGCCGTACCCGGGAGAACCAGGAGGTCCGCTGCTCGGCGAGAAAGACCCGCACCAGGATCGTCCGCACGTAGGCGTCGAGGTTGTCGGCCGCGCGCGCCCGGCGCCACTTGACGTACAACCGGGTGATCGCCGCCTGCACCAGGTCGTCGGCCCGGTGCCAGTCCTCGCAGAGCGGGTAGGCGATCTGCCGCAGCCACGGCAGCCGCTCGCTCACATAGGCCGTGTACTCCTCATCGAAGCTCATACGGCTCCTCGGAAAACAGCTTCACGCCACACTGATGGGCTCTGCCCGTCCGGAGGTTGCACCGGCGACAATCTCACCTGTGGACGAGAGCGCGTCGCTGGCCCGGATCGCCCGGCGGCTGGAAGAGGTCGTCGGCGAACTGCGGGGCATCCCCGTGGAGGTCGAGCGGCTGGAAGACAGGGACCAGGTCAACGAGCAGATCGCCCGAGCCGTACGGTCGGCGACCGAACTGCGTGCCATGCACCCGGTCGGACCGACCGGGACCGGCAGGCAGGAGCAGCACAGCAGGCGCAGGGTGCTCGACGCCCTGGAACGCGGCATGACGATGCGCACCGTCGTCCAGGCGGGCCTCCTCGACGACCCGCGCAAGCTCGCCCGGATCAGGGAACTGCACGCCGCCGGAGACCTGCACCGGATGATCGACGAGCCGATCCAGCAGTTGCTGCTGTTCGACCGGACGGTGGCGTTCGTACGGATCACCCCGGTCGCCCTGGCGCCCGGCGCGTTGATGGTCAGGCAGCAGGGGCTGATCGCCGCCCTCGCCGACCTGTTCGAGCAGACGTGGTCCAGGGCGCGGGAGATCGCCGCGCCGTCCCCGCGACTGAGCCCGCGCGAGCGCGAGGTGCTGGCCCTCATCGCCGAGGGACGCTCCAACAACGCCGTCGCCCGCGCCCTGTCGATCACCGAGGCGGCCGTGGGCAAACACGTGGCGAGCATCTTCGCCAAGCTCGACCTGCCCGCGACCGAGGACGACAACCGGCGCGTGCTGGCGGTGCTCGCCTACCTGCGCGGGGCGGCGAGGTAGGGCCAGCTCTACCCGGACCTCGCTCCAGCCCCCCTGCGGACGCGATGCCGCCGGGGCTTCAATGACTGACATGCGACGATTGAGTGGATTGCTGGTGGGCGCGGTGGGCGGCGCGATCTTCGTCCTCGTCAACGCCCAGAGCCCGTTGGCCGGGCCGGTCGTGGGCGTGCTCCGGGTGCTCGCCTGCGTGGCGGCGGCGAGCGTGCTGGCCATGTGGTTCAAGGCGGCCCGCGAGGAGCGCCGCAACCCCGGGACGCCGGAGGGGCGCACCATGGTCAACCGGGGATACGTGCTCGTCGTCGTGGCCGAGGTGATCCTGCTCTTCGGCGGCCTCCAGGTGCTCAGGGCGCTCGACCAGCCCGCGGAGATGAACGTCGGCTGGGTGGCGCTGGTGGTCGGCGTGCACTTCATCGCGCTGGCACCGGCTTGGAAGACGTGGAGCATCGCCGTACCGGGGACCGTCCTGGCCATGCTCGGCGTCGCCGGGATCCTGATGGTGCTGGCGGGCTCGCCGGCCTGGGTGCCGTTCGTCAGCGGAGTGCTGTCGGGCGTGGCACTCCTCACCCTGACCGTCACCTACGGCTGGCGCACCCTCTCGGAACTCACCCACCGCTGACTCGTTGCGCCTCGGACGTGGTGGGGCTGAATTGTGCCTCACTACGTCCGCTGGATATCCGCTGGCTGATTTATTTCACGCGGTTCTTTCGCCCAACGACTGTTTCAGTCGGAGTGTGATGTACCTCCGCGAGACTTACCGGGAGTTAACAACGGAGTGGATTTCCTGGCTCAGGTCCGACGACAAGGTTGATTACCAGACGCGGGGCAGGTGGCGGATTCCGCTGCGACCGCGCTGCTGGGATCGCCATGACCTCAGGAGCCGACTGTGCGCAATTCCTCGGGACTCAACCGACGCCGATTTTTGGGACTGGCCGCGGGGGTGGGCGTGGCACTGCCGCTGCTCGACACGGGCGGCGCGCATGCCGCGTCGCCGTCCGCCGGCGACCCCGACAAGCTTTTCAAGGACGGCCACTTCAAGCGCGCCGAACACGGATACCGGCGCCTGCTCAAGGAGAACGCCGACAACGCGCACGCCGCCGCGCAGATCGGCTACATCGCGCTGCTGTCCAACCGGTTCGCCGACGCCGAGAGATTCCTCAGGCGGGCCGTCGCCCTGAAGCCCGACGACGAATTCTCCCTCTACCAGCTCGCGGACTGCTTCGTCCGCCAGGACAGGCTGGCGGCGGCCGTACCCTGGCTGCGCAGGCGCGGCGAGCTGACCGGGTCGCAGACCGATCTCGCCCACGCCAAGCTGTACGAGACGATCCAGGGCACCCCGTGGCAGGTGCACGGGCCGCAGTCCACCCGGATCCCCTTTCTCGGGCTCGAACCCCTGCCGCACATGGAGATCTCCGTCAACGGCACGGCGCCGAGGACCTTCCTGCTCGACACGGGGGCGACGACGGCCGGGCTCAGCATGCGACTGGCGAAAGAGGCCGGGCTGGAGGTGATCTCCGAGAGCACGGGAAGGGCAGACGGGCAGCAGTTCAAGATGTACTACGGCATCGCCAGGTCGGTGCGCATCGGCGACCTGGAAGTCCGCAACGCGCCCGTCCACTGGAACGAGGCCGACCGTCCGAACCTGCCCGACGGCACCGAGGCGGAGGGCACGATCGGCACCGTGCACTTCTACCATTTCCTGACCACCATGGATTACGGCCACCGGCAGTTCGTCATGCGTCGCAGAACCGCCGCCAACCGGCGTGCGGTCCGTGCCGAGGTGGCCCGGCTCAAGGGCGAGACCCTGCCGCTGTGGCTGGCGAAGGACCACTTCCCGTGCACGCTCGGCTCGCTCGACGACTTCGGGCCCCGGGTCGTCACCTTCGACACCGGCGGCCCCGGCCGGGGGATCGGCACCTCCGTCGCCTTCGCCGAACGCGCCGGGATCGAGATGGGCCCGCCCGAGCCGTGGAAGGGCGGGGTGGGGCACCGCATCGCGCCCGAGCGGCTCAGCCTCGGCAGGGCGACGCGGCGGCGGGTCACGGGGTGGGCGGAGGAGAACCCCAGGGTGGGAGCCGGGATGAAGTTCGACACGATCGCCAACTTCACCCACGACTTCTTCAAGCCGTTCGCCATCACCTTCGACTACGACGACATGAACCTGTACATCACCGGCGACTCCATGGACCCGGACACGGGTCGATGAGGGGCTCTTCTCGGCGGTGGACCGGACGAGAGTCGAGAGAGGGGATCTTCTACACTGCCGGGCCATGCAGGAGACGCGCCTCGACACCGCCCGGATCCGGGCGGCCCGCCGGCTGATCGATCCGGTGTTCCTCGACACACCGCTGTACCGCTGCGACGCGCTGGAGCCCGAGCTCGGGTGCGCGGTGAGCATCAAGCTCGAAACCGCGAACCCGGTCCGCAGCTTCAAAGGACGCGGCACCGAGATGGTCGCGAGCCTGCTCGCCGAGCAGGGTTCGCGGGCGGTGGTGTGCGCCAGCGCGGGCAACCTCGGCCAAGCCCTCGCCTGGTCAGGACGCGGCCGGGGGCTGGACGTCACGGTCGTGGCCTCCCGGTTCGCGCCTGCGGCCAAACTCGATCGCATCCGTACGCTGGGCGCCCGGCTGGAACTGGTCGACGGCGACTTCGACCTGGCCCGCGAACGGGCGGCGGACATCGCGCGGCACGACGGCATCCGGCTGGTCGAGGACAGCCTGGACCTTGATACCTGCGAGGGCGCGGCGACCATCGGCCTGGAACTGGTGGACGCCGTCCCGCCGTACGACGCCGTCCTGATCGCCCTCGGTGGCGGTGCGCTGGCCACCGGGGTGGGTCATGTGCTCAAGAGCCTGGCGCCCGGCGTCGAGGTGATCTGCGTCCAGCCGCTGGGCGCCCCGGCGATGACACTCTCGTGGCGGCAGCGGAGCGTCGTCACCACCGACTCGACCGACACCATCGCCGACGGCGTCGCGGGCCGGTTTCCCATCCCGGCCGTTCTGGACGACCTTCTTCTGGTCGCCGACGACGCCGTCCTGGTCAGGGAGGAGTCGATCGTCGCCGGTATGCGGATGCTTCTCGACCATGCCGGGCTCGTCGTCGAACCGTCGGCCGCGCTCGGCATCGCCGCGATCCTCGAAGACCGTGACCGCTTCGCCGACCGGCACGTGATCACCATCGTGTGCGGCGGCAACGTGGACATGGCCGCCTATCACCGCTGGACCAGATGAGAGCAGTCGGGGGACGGCGATCGCCGTCCCCGGACACGCAGGCTCATCGTGAAGACGACGAGTCCGACCAGGCTCATGGCGGCTCCGGCGTAGCTGGGGGCGACGTAGCCGCCGGTGACCTCCAGCGAGGCCGCGCCGAGAAGGCTGCCGAGGGTGGCGCCGGTGTTGAAGGCGGCGATGTTGGCCGTCGAGACCAGCGTCGCCCCCTCAGCGGCGATGGACAGCACCCGGTTCTGCAGGGGCGGGATCAGCCCGAAGCCCGCACAGCCCACGACGAACAGCACCACGACCGTCACCGCCGGGTCATGGGCGAAGAGCGCCTGCGCGACCAGGGCGAGGATGAGCACCGCAAGAAAGAAGGTGATGATTCCGGACGGATACCGCTCTGTGAACCGTCCGGCGGACCAGTTCCCGACGACGAGGCCGACGCCATACACCATCAGCAGCCAGGTCAGGGCGGAGGCCGGGAATCCGGTCACCTCGGTCAGCAGCGGCGCGATGTAGGTGAACGAAGAGAACAGCCCGCCGAAGCCGATGGCCGTCGTCGCCAACGCCACCCACAGTTTCCGCGAGCGGAGGGCCGCCAGTTCGTTCCGCAGCGTCGTGGGCGGCTGGTGCGTACCGGATGGAATGAGCACCGCGATGCCGACGAGGCCGAGCAAGCCGAGCAGGATGACCAGCCCGAACGCGGCACGCCAACCGGCGTGCTGGCCGACGAACGTGCCGAGAGGCATGCCGAGCACGTTCGCGAGCGTCACCCCGGTGAAGACGAACGCGATGGCGGCGGCGCGGCTGCGCGTGGGGACGAGCGACGCGGCGACGACGGACGCGACGCCGAAGTACGCCCCGTGGCTGAACGCCGACACGAACCGGCCGATCATGAGCACGGTGAAGGAGGGGGCGAAGGCGCAAACGAGGTTCCCGGCGAGGAAGACCGCCAGCAGCAGGAGCAGCAGC
Organism: Nonomuraea longicatena; assembly: GCF_039525605.1. Lineage (NCBI taxonomy): Bacteria > Bacillati > Actinomycetota > Actinomycetes > Streptosporangiales > Streptosporangiaceae > Nonomuraea > Nonomuraea longicatena. Next base: position 129,161 of record NZ_BAAAHQ010000041.1, read on the forward strand.
CGCTTGCGCCGGATCCGGAGCGTGGCAGCGGCGAGCACCGGCCCGCCGACGACGATGCCCGCCGCGTAGCCGGTGGCGAGCAGACCGGCGACGGCGACTTCGACGTCGAACTCGTCGGCCAGGGTCAGCAGCAGCCCATTGGTCATGAACTCGGTGGTGCCGATGGCGAACGCGCTGACGGTGAGTGCGAGCAGCGCCCAGCCCGCGTTCCGCGTTTCAGAGACTTTCACACCACGACACCGTGTACGGCGCGGGCGCGGCCACCCAGCCCCCTGCCATGGGTACACCTGACAGGGACAGCCGGACACGGGAGCGGGACCATACCGTTGAAGGCATGGAACGCGATAGTTTCGGTGCCTTTCTCAAGAGCCGCCGCGACCGGATGACCCCACAACGGGCAGGGTTGCGGACGTTCGGCACCCTTCGGCGCGTCCCCGGCCTGCGCCGCGAGGAGCTGGCGCAGCTCGCGGGCGTCAGCCTCGGCTACTACACGCGCCTCGAACAGGACCAGGCAGGGGCGGCGTCGCCGCAGGTGCTCGACGCCATCGCGCGCGTCCTGGCGCTGGACGAGGCGGAGCGCACCCATCTGCACAACCTCGCCCGCCATCCCGGCAGGAGCGCGCTCACCCGCCCCCGGCCAGAACGTCCGCATCCGAGGGTGCTCGCGCTGTTGGACGCGCTCGACGAGCGGACACCCGCGCTGATCCTCGGACGGCGCAACGACGTCCTCGCCTGGAACGGCGCCGGGCACGCGCTTCTGGCCCCGCACCTCGACGTGGACGCTCCCGCCGATCCTGCCCGTCGTCCGTCCATGTCGAGGCTGTTCTTCCTCGACCCGCACGTGCGCGAACTGCACCGCAACTGGGCCGAGCAGGCCCGCACCCACGTCGCCTACCTGCGGCTGGTCTCCGGCCGCCACCCCGGCGACGCGCGCCTGGCCGAGCTCATCGGCGAACTCGTCATGCGCAGCCCCGAGTTCGCCGCGATCTGGGCACGCGGCCAGGTCGAGGACTGCACCGCCGGAACCAAGCGGCTGCACCATCCGACGGTCGGCGATCTGGACGTCGACTACCAGGTCTGGCTCCAGCCCGACAGCCCCGACAACCGCCTGGAGATCTATACGGCGACACCGGGTTCACCCTCGGCGGACGCCCTGGTCCTGCTGTCCGCCCACACTTCCGCGCCGAAGGCGGCGGAGGTCAGAGCAACACACGGCAGTACAACTGCCGGTCGTGCTTGACCGCCTCCCGCGCGAGGTCGCACAACTCCGTCACGACTTGTGTCACCTCTTTCCCGCTCGTCCGGGTGGATCGTTCACGCGTCTCGACCGGGCGCCGAGGTCGGGTGGTGGGTGCGGAGGCCGTCCAGGGTCAGGGTGAGGAGGCGGTCGGCGCGGGCCGGGTCGGAGGCGGCCTGGGCGATGCCGGTCGTGAGCTCGGCCAGGTCGGTGAAGTCGACATCGGCCCGTATGAAGCCGTCCCGCTGGGCGGGAAGGAGAAGGCGGTCGGCGGCGGCGCGGAGCATGGCCCAGCAGTCGACGCCGGCCGTGGCCGTGGGGCGCATCATCCGGGCGCCCAGCCCCTTGTCGGTCATGGCGTGGGTGGTCAGCAGCCGTAGCCAGGCGAGCAGCGCCTCGCCGGACGGCCTCGACTCGGCCAGTTCCTCCGACTGCTCGCACAATCTGGACAGACGCCCCTGGAAGACGGCGGCGAGCAGCACGTCGCGGGTGGGGAAGTGCCGATAGAGGGTGCCGGGTCCGACGCCGGCGCGGCGGGCGATCTCGTTCAGCGACGCGTCGGGACCTTCCTCGGCGACCACCGCGATGGCCGCCGCCACGAGCAGGTCGCGGTTGCGGCGGGCGTCGGCGCGCATCGTCACGGGAACCTCCGGGCCGGGGTTGAAACGGAGAACTTCTCCGATTATAGTCCCGCACTATCCGGAGAGGTTCTCCGGGTAGTGAGGGGCATCATGACGGACAACGGTCTCGGCAGGATCGGCATCTGGACCTTCGCCTTCGACGGCCGGCCTGCGGCGCGGGTGCGCGACGCGGCGGCCGAGATCGAGGAACTGGGGTACGGCACGCTGTGGTTCGGCGAGGGGTTCGGGCGGGACTCGGTGAGCCAGTCGTGGCTGCTGCTGTCGGCCACCCGGCGGATGACGGTGGCGGCGGGCATCGCCAACATCGCGCTGCGCGACCCGATCACCATGGCCGCCGCCGAACGGGCGATCAACGAGGCGTACCCGGGCCGGTACGTGCTCGGCCTCGGCGGGCATCGGGTCAGCGACGGGCCGATCGAGATGGACGGCTACTCCATTCCCAGCAAGGGCAAGGCCGTGGCCTCCATGAGCGCCTATTTGGCGGCGATGGATGCGATTCCGCTGGGTTCGGCGGCTTCGCCGTACCCGCCGAGGAGGGTGCTGGCGGCGCTCGGGCCGAAGATGCTCGCGCTGGCGGCCGAGCGCACGCTGGGGGCGCACCCGTACTTCGTGCCCGTGGAGCACACCGCGCGCGCCCGGGAGGCCATGGGGCCGGACGCGCTGCTGGCGGTCGAGCAGGCCGTGGTGCTCGACACGGACGTGAGCCGGGCCCGCGAAGTGGCCAGGGAGCACGTCGGCTTCTACGCCGGAGGGGCTCCGCACCAGGTCGCCAGCCTGCGTCGGCTCGGGTTCGGTGAGGACGAGATCGCTCAGGTGGGGCCGAGGCTGGTGGACGCGATCGTGGCATACGGGGACATGGGGGCCATCGAGCAGCGAGTACGCGCACACTTCGACGCGGGCGCCGACCACGTATGCCTACAGGTGCTCACCGCCCGGCCCGGCGAGATGCCGCTGGCCGAGTGGCGGGAATTGGCGGCGCTTTGAGTCTGTACGGAGTCGAGATCACGGGGATTGGCCGCAGCGCTGGAAGAAGCGGCCGGGCTGGGGCGTTCTCGGGGCGGGCTGGCCGGCACAGTCCACCTGTCGGCCGACCGCCGATGCCGTCCGCTGTCGTGAGTGCGTTGTAGCGGCAAGCGTGGCCAGGGCGACGGCGATCTGTTTCCGTTATGCCTACTTACCCAGAGCGTTCGCGCGAGCGGTCTTCGCGTCCTCTCCCGTCAGGTAATCCACAGTCGTATCCGGCAAGGTGGGCAGATAGGCCCAGTGAGTGATCAGCTCGTCATCGTCCTGCGGATTGTCGCCCCCTCGGGCGTAAGGCAGCCGGACGACACCGTCCGAATCGACGAAGCAATCGTGGTACTTACGCTCGTCCTCATCGAAGTGGAGGGTAGTGAAGTACATCGGCCTCACCAGCCAGAATTCCAGCCCAGCGTCTGGATCGCGCTCGTCCGCATCGTCGGAGGCGAAACGGCCGGTGATCGCGGCGGCCACAGGTATCCCGTCCCTTGGAAACCTCTCCCGGCAGTCCACCCACTCCACTTCCGCACGTATGCCCATCTCAGCTCCAATCTTGGTCAAGTACAGCCATCTTCACATGCCTGCCCTCTCTCGTCCGATCATCGCCGCGAGCGGAACGTCTGATGACACGGCCCAGGCAGCGCAGCCTTCGTCCAGCCGACCGGAGCCGGCCGTAGACCGAGCGCGCCGGTAGCGGGCATCGGTTCGACCGCCAGCGCTGAATGCCTCCGTTTCCTCAAAGGAGAACAACTTCCGTTCGGGGCTCAACTTGCCACCGAAAGCCGCCAAACCCCGACAGCGGATCCGGCTATACGACGCGATTCCCGCACATTGCGAAGATCGGAACTCAACCGACCCTGCTTCTCGTGATGGATCATCACGAACTCACGACGATTTGACGTCATCTGTGGTCGCATGCGTGATGCGCCGATAGAGGGGCCTGAACAGGCTATTTATCGAGGTGTCGGATCGGTCGGTCGATCTTGGAAAAGGCACTAAGATCGCGTCCCGTGCTTTCGGATAATTTATGGCGGATTATCAGGATCGGATTACCGAGCCTGCTTCTTGCGGCAGCGGTCGCGGGCTTGGTGCTCGGCGACGCCTGGCTCTGGGCGGCCGTCGAATGGTCGCCGCCGCCCTTCGAGGAATTCTACGGGCGCGACGGCTTCGACACTCGGACGACTGCGGCACTGCTCGTGGCCGCCCTGATGAAGGCCACGTTCCTGTGGTTGATCCTGCGTACCCCCATTCGGGGACCGCTGGACCGCCGGACGAAGGCGCTGCGCCTCCTGCTGTATGTGGCGGTGGTGTACAGCCTCGTGCCGTGGTATCTGATCGGGCTGCTCCCCGACGCGGTCGGCGCGGCACTCCCCCTCGTGCTGTGGACCTCGATCGACGTTCTCTACCTGCTCATCATCCGCTGGCGCTCCCGCGTGTTGCGCGCGGCGGCCGGAGCGATGTTCGCGGTCGAACTGGTCTCGATGGCCAACTATCTGCTCGCCGTGCTCGACCTCCCGGCGTTTCAAGCGGGCCGCATCGTCGGACTGGGCTTCACCTTGAGCGCAGTGGTAGCGACCGTTCTCACGGTCGTCGGGCAGCGGCGCGACGGCCGGTGGAGCCGAGGCACCCAGGTCGCCGGATGGTCATCGGCCGGTGTCATCGTGGTGATGATCCCGGTCGACGGTATCTACTCCAGCGGCAATATGGTAATGCCGGTCATAATGGACATGATGGCGTTCGTGGGCACCGTGTGGATCGCGGCGACCGCCCGTGAACTGGCCGAAGGGGACCGTCCGGCCGGCCTTCCGCCCGCGCGACAACGCGTGATCCGCCTCGCGGTGGCGGCCGTGGTCGTACTGCCGGTCATGACGATGATCCACCCGGAGCAGACCCCGCACTTCACCTACACCGGCCGGTCGCTGGGCTGCTACCACCGGCCCAACTACGGTGACCTGAAACCCGAGGAACGCGATGCCGCGTTCTTGTGCCGGGCGCGGAGCACCGAGGGCGGACGCTCGCCCCTGTTCCCCGACAGCCTGCCGGACCAGACGATCCTCGCGCACGGGCGGGCGCTGTGCCGTGCGAAGGACCCCGGCGAGCAGGCGGCGATTCTGAAGCGGGCCGGGAGCGAGCGGCCCGACGGGGGCATGGACCCGTGGGACCTCGTCTACGTCTGCCCGGAGATCATCGGCCTGAGCCAGCCCGAGTTGCTGCTCTCGACCGCTGAGGAGGCGGCGGCCAGCGCCGCCTACATCGCCGAGGAGAACGCGAAGTGCCGCGACCCGTGGCCTCGGACGAAGGGTGTCGTCCAGGCCACGGCCAAATACTTCCTGTTCGCCGACGGCGACCACGGCTACCTGGTCCACGACCCCGGAGACAAAGCCTCCGAGAAGGCGGTGGAGCGGGCGATGGACAGGGTCTTCGACGACAGCGCCCAGATCGGGGTGTCGGGCAGCGCGGTGCTCGTCGGGCACATCGAGGACGTCATCGATCTGTGCCTGACGGTGAAAGCCTTCCGCTCCGCGCCGCCACTACGGATGGCCGGGTGGCAGCAGGTGACCGAGGTGCCGGTCGTCAGCCCCACCGGTCGGCTCGCCGTACCGGAGATGGATGGAGGGGACGTCGGAGCGGGCGCCCCGATGCCGAACCTGGCGATCGCCGGGAAGGGCCGCTACCGGGTGCGCGTCTACGTGCGGCTCGGCGACGAAGGGGAGGAACACCTGGTCGTCGTGTTCCCGGGTACGTCGAAGAAGCGATTGAAACTGAAGCAGTGAGCGGCCCTCCTGCGGGGAAGCGACACTCATATTGCGGTTCCGTGCATGATCAGCTCCCACAGTTCGTCCGCCCCTCGTTGTGTGGTCTGGGGGCTCAGGTAGTGGAGGAGGCCGGTGTTGGCGACGATGGTACGGCGGATGCGGTACACGCCGCCGGAGGTGAGTTCTTCGTAGCTGACTGGTTGGCAGAGGCAGGTGTGGCGGAGCACCCGGGGCGTCTTTCCGAAACGGCGGCGCCACCAGTCGGCTTCGAACTCCCACGTCACGGTGACGGGTCTCGGACCGACGGGAGCGGGGCAGTGGGCCTCGCCGCACCTGGGTCTCCGCTGGGCGGGTTCCGGCAGTGGACGGTCCAGGGCGGGATCGGGTGCCGGGCCGGGGCCGCTCACCGGTCGTTCCCGGGTGGGAGGAGGGTGGCGACGCCGCCGACGAACGTGGTGGCTTCGTCGAGGAACAGGTGGTGGATGGAGTCGGACGGCAGTTCGTCCCAGCTCCACCGGCCGCTGACCAGGTCCCGGACCTTCCGCGCGGGCCGGAACCTCACCAGGATCCCCGCCTCCGCGCACTCGGCGGTGGCCGCCTGGATCGCCCGCTTCGGGAGGACGCCGGGGTCCACGTGGGTGAGGACGAGCTTGCTGTCCGGCGGCAGCGTGTCGGCCAGGGTGTTGAGCACGGTGGTCAGTTCGTCGTCGGTGAGGAACTCGGCGAGCCCGGTCATCACGACGGCGACGGGCTCGGCGAGGTCGATCCGTGCGCGGATGTAGGGGTGTTCGAGAATGCTGCCGAGGTCGTGGCGTACGTCGGCCCGCATCACTTCGACGGCGGGGCCGCCCGCGAGCAGGGCCCGTGCGTGGGCGGCGACCACCAGGTCATGGTCCACATACAGGACGTGGGCGTCCGGGTTCGCCTTGAGAGCCGTCTCGTGGACGGTCTCCCCGAGGGGGTATCCGCACTTGAGGTCCACGACCAGGCCGCAGCCGGACCTAGCCGCCGCCTCCACGGCCTCCAGGGCGAAGTAGCGGCAGGCTTGCGCGGCGTAGGCCAGGCCGGGCAGCCGGAACTTCAGGCTCTCGGCGAGATCCCGGTCGGGCGTGCGGTGGTCCTTGCCGAGCAGCAGGTAGTTGTACAGGCGGGAGGCGTTGGGCCTTGTCGGGTCCAGCGCCGCATCAAGGGCGATGACCGTCTCGGCCGTGGACACGCTCTGGTGGGGAGGTCGGACTGTGGATAGTTTGGTCATGGGTCAGGACCTCGATTCCTGATCAAGGGCTCGCCGCACGCCGCTACCAAACTGTGTGCGGCGAGCCCGACTTGTGTGCCAGGCCCGGGTATCCGGGCCGTTCTGTTGGTGGTCGCCACGGCCGCGCGGCTGGTGACGCCTGCGCGCGGCCGTGGCGACCGTGTCCGGGCCCACCGCTCCAAGAGGGCAGGGCTGGCACAGCCCGGACGCCCGCGCAGCCGTCGTGTCGCGGAGGACTCGGCTGTGCGGGTGGTCAGGCGCAGTTCCGCTCGCCGTCTCGGCTCAGGCGGCTGCGCCTCACCTGGAGGGAGGTCTTGGGGCCTTCGGATCCGAAGGCGGTACGGAGATCATCGATGTGACCTGGGCGCGGCCCGGGCGGCAAAGCGTCATCGAGCCTCGCATTCGGGTTGGATCAATGCAGATGCGTGTTCTTCCGATTACGTGCAGTCGCAAGTCGGTAATGCCATCATGAGGTCTTGAGGAAAGGCACTGTAGGCGGTCGGTACGGTCATCTGCATTGACCAAACGACCACGGTGAACCAATACAGGAGTTCGAATATGAATACGGGCTCTCCTGATGTGGACCCGGTCCAAAACGCCTGGCATCGCCTGGGTTCAGAGATGCGGCGCATCCGGGAGATGCGCCAACTCAGCCGCCCAGCGGTCTATGCACAAACCGGCGACGACCCCTCTAATCTGGCCAAATGGGAGGCCGCAACGCGGCACATTCCCTCGGACGCCATGCGCCGCATCGACGATCTCTACGGTGCGAACGGTCTACTCATCGCATTGAGGGACATGGCCGCTGAAATTGACCGGGCTGCGCGCGTTAGCCCCAAAGCGGACACGGGGCATGCTATGGATATGGAGTATGTCCGACGCCAAATCCTCGCAAGCCTCGCTGCGCTCGGTACCACAGCTGTACTCCCTCCGCTCGGCACCCTGCGCCATCTGATGGGACCGGACCGCGTCCAAGACTGGGAAGAAGTCGTCTGGGAACGCTCCCTCGCCCTCCACACCCAGCCGATACCCGACCTGGTACAGGACCTCGCACAAGACATCATCGACTTTCAGCAGAACCTCTCCCGACTGGGCGCAAGCTCCCTCGCTGCCCCGTGGCAGCGCGTCAACGCACAATTGCTCTGCCTCATGGCGAGGGCTCTTGGGTCCGCTGGCCATCGTCGCGAGTCCCGCGGCTGGTGGGCCAAGGCCCGCGAAGCCGCTGAGAGGAGCGGCGACGGGCAGCTCCTGGCCTTCTTCCTGGCCCAGCAAACCGTCCAGGGCCTCTATGAACATCGGCCGGTCCAAGTGCTGCTGAACCACACGGACGAAGCACTCGCCGCAGCACAGGGAGCGCCCTGCGCCGGTGTCGTCAAGGCGCTCTCCATGCAGGCGCAGATTCGTGCGATGCAGGGTAACGTGCAGGGTTCCCTGATCGCTCTGCGAGAGCAAGCCCGTGAGTTCAAGCGACTACCGGACAGCGTCAGCGGTGACCACGACTCCGCATGGGGCTTTCCTGAGGAGCGGATGATGCACACCCGCTCCTTCGCCACCATCCACGGCACTGGCATGCCGGATGACGACGAAGCCCGGCAAGCGGCACTGGCGACCTACCCCGTGGGCAACATCCGAGGCCGAACCCAGATGCGACTTCACCAGGCAGTGCAACAGGTACGGAACGGTGACATCGTGGCCGGGCTCGACCTTGCGCGCGCCGCCGTCGCCGAACTGCCTGAGCATGATCGTACGATCTTCGTCCGCTTCGACGCCGAGGCCGTCCTGACTGCCGCGCCCAGGACGTTGCAGTCGAAGAGGGAGCAAACCGCCGCGATGGAGTACCAGCAAGTGCTGGCACTTCCATCTGGCAGCGTCTCGGATGCACAAGCATGACCTCTTACCGGATCCGCCCCGGCGAGGCCGCCGGGGCGGCTGTCCTCGGCGAGACGTAGGCGTGCAGATCATGGTCGAGGTTGGAGGGCAGATCGGCTCCCTTCGAGTACTCAACGAACTTCGGCCAGTACGACAGCTCGGCTGCGAAGGCATCGCGGCAGAGTTCCATCAGCCCCTCGACCATGCGACCCTCGCGCTCACACGATCTGAGGAGGAGCCGACGTGATCGACGAGGTGACCTTCCAACGGGTGAACGCCGTCGGCGCACGTACCCACCGCGGTCTGGTGGCCGATATCCATCGCGACGCCTACGCCGAGCGCATCACCACTGGGGAGGAGTTCGCCGCTGATCGGGCGTTCATGGATCGGTTCGACGCCTACACCGCCAGGCAGGGCTTTGACCTGGTATTCGGTCACCTGCCCGGCAAAGGAGGCGTTTCCGCTGTCGGACAGGCATGGGGGTGGGCTCTGGATGCTCGAAGTAGATGGTGGTCGGGACTGGAGTCCGAGCCCGAGCCGGGTTTCACCATCGAGTCCGGCACTCGCACCTTCGCCCTCTCGGAGATCATGGTGCGGCGGGCCTTCACCGGGCGCGGCTTCGCCCGCGCCCTGCACGACGAACTTCTGCGAACCCGCACGGAGGAACGAGCTACCCTGCTTGTCCGGCCGGACAACACCAGAGCCTACGCCGCCTACACCCGGTGGGGATGGCGTCAGATGGGCCGTCTTCGGCCGGGCTGGCCTGCCGCGCCGCTGATGGACGTGCTCATCCTGGACAGATGGCCGACGCGTTGACGCCGGTACATCAAACGGCGGCGGACCGCCATCATGGTGGACTGATCACCCGTTCGGGTGAGTCCAGCCAGATCTCCTGTCGATCTGCGGTGACGGTCATGCCGAACCGGTCGCGGCCGGGCTCGCCCCAGCCAACCCACTGGAAGTAGGCGGCCACGGCTTCGTCCCACACCGGCCGGTCGCCGACCTGGACGACCGGGTACTCGTCGGTGCCCGGTGTCCACACCGCCCTGGCCCGCTGACCCGGGTCGTCCGGATCGAGGGCCCACACGATCACGTGGTCCGGCCTCGGCTGGGTGTCGAAGTGCAATCCGGTGGCGGACGCCATGGCCAACAGGGCGCCCTGCGGCGCCTCGGCGATCATCCGGGGGTCCACGCGGGTGGTCCGGCTGTGCAGCGGTGCGTTGTCCGGTTTGGGTGGGTAGACGGTCCGGTGGCCGCGCATCAGCATGTACGAGGTGCGCGCCGGGAACCGGCCGTGCGCGCTGCCGTCCGGCATGACAACCAGGCGCACCACCTGGTCGTCGCCCTGCCCGGTGGAGTACGGCGCCACGATGACCGCGCCGGGCCGTGCCTGCTGGATCCAGGCGTAGGGGATGGACCGTACCGCGCAGGTGACGTGCACCCGGTCGTACGGCGCCCCGTCCGGCCACCCGTCCGCACCGTCTGCGACGACGAGCCGCACGGGCGCGTCCGCGAGGTTCTTGGCCGCCTGCTCAGCTACGTGCGGGTCCACCTCGATCGAGATGACGCCGCCGCCCGCGCCGACGAGGTGGGACAGCAGCGCGGCCGTCCACCCCGTGCCTGTGCCGATCTCCAGCACGCGGTGTCCCGCCTCAGGGTCGAGCAGGTCCAGCAGGGTGGTGACCGTGCTGGGAGCGCTGTTGGACGAGCTGAAGGTACCCTTCCCGTCGCGCAGGGAGGCGGCGCCGTCGGCCACCTGGGTGACGATGAAGTCGTTGGAGGCGACCGCCTCCAGCCACTCGTCGGGGTGGGTGTCCCTATCGATCAGGATCCGCTCACCACCCGTGCCCGAGATGAGGCCCTGCGGTGGGACGAAGGACTGCCGGGGAACCGCGCGGAACGCCTGCTCGATCTTTGGCGGGACCGGCCGCCCTCGGCGCTCGGTGATTGCGGCGAGCATGCGGCCGGTGGGGTCGGTGGTCACTTCTTGTCGCCGTGCTTACCCACGGTGGCCTCCTCGTTTCGCTCTGCCCGGTCAGACCATACGGCCGCATGTCTGGCGGAGGAAGGGCCTTCTCTGATAACCGCAGGGACACAACCCTGGTCGCGTCCGATCGATCCCGCCTGGCATGTACTCATTTGCCGGAAACCAGAGGTACGCCGTGGTCCCAAGAAAGGTGACGAGGGTTCCGGCGAGGTGGAGGCTGGCGAGGCTGCGGAAGGTGATTTCTCGCCCAGTCCACGTCACACCGAGCAGTGCCACGACCCAGCGATGTTGAGGAGCATTCCTCGCCTCTGTGGGGCGCCAGGATTGCCCTCCGTGCCACGCCAAGGCTCGGGGAGGGGCCGGGAGGCCCTGCTTGGGGGTTTGAGGCGCAAGCTCCAAGAGCCACTCTGGACAGGAGAGCGGCGAGGCCACACGAGATTCTCCGGTTCCGGGCGAAATGATCCGGGCGCATCCACCCATGAAGAGAGCGTTCGTACCAATACCGGAAGCGAAGGACGTCACGATGGGAACCGCCTGTGTCAGATGACACTCACAGGTTCGAAGCGGTCTACCGGGCGACCTACGACCAGATCACCGCCTACGCCGGACGTCGCTGCGACTCGCCGCAGGACGCGGCCGACGTGGTCGCCGAGACCTTCGTCATCGTCTGGCGCAAGATCGACGAACTGCCCCCGGGCGCGCAAGCGAGGCTCTGGGTCTACGGAGTGGCCCGCAACGTGCTGGCCGACCACCGCCGCAGCGCGCTGCGGCGCCAGGCGCGGCACCGGGACCTCGACGCGGAGATGGCCGACCTCTACGGCGATCTCGCCGACCACAGCGTCGAGAGGAACGCGATCGCCCAGGCGTTCGCGACGCTTCCCGAGGACGACCGCGAGCTGCTCGCGCTGCTCGCGTGGGAGGGCCTGGACCGCAGGGAGATCGCCACGATGCTGGGGCTCTCCCGCAACGCCGTCCGTATCCGGCTCCACCGCGCGCGCAGACGCCTGTCCCGGGCGCTCGAAGCAGCCGACGTTCGATTCACGCCGACCGACGCGGTCGTTTCCACGGGGAGATCACTATGAGAGACAGCGACGAGATCAACGAACTCCTGAGGCCGTTGGCCCGGATCAGCCCAGACGAACCAGGCGGGCGTGTTGGCGGCGCCCGCGCGCAGGCGCTGTTCGCCGACATCATCGCCCAGGAGCGGAACACGACGACGGAGGCGGTGCTCCTACGACGCCCGCGCAGGCGTGGCCTAGGGCGTCGCGCGCTGCTCGGGCTCGCCGCCTCCGCTGTCCTCGCTCTCGGCGTCGTCCTCGGGCCGAGCCTGCTCGGCGGCGTCGCGACCTCCTACGCCAACTCCGCAGTGGAGATCCACGAGGAGGCCGACACCTACGTCGCCCGGATCAAGAACCCCTACGCGGACGAGCGGAAGTTCTCCGAGGCGTTCCGTTCCCTCGGCCTCAACGTCGAGCTCAGGGTGATCCCGGTCTCACCCAGCGCGGTCGGCGAGATCGTGAGCCTGGGTGGCGGCATCACCCCGGTCAACGTGCCCATCGGGGCCCGCAAGGAGCCGGCGGACTGCGATCTGACCGGCAGCGGCTGCTTCATGGTGGTGACCGTCCCGGCGGCGATCAAGGGCACGCCCGATGCGGTGCACTTTGAGCTGGGCAGGCCAGCCAAGCCGGGGGAATCCTACGAGAACAACCACCAGCCGGCCACCCGTCCCGGAGAGCCGCTGGCCGGCGTCAAGGTGAGCGGCCGGACCGTCGACGATGTGCTGGGCGAGGTCGGCAAGCGCGGCCTGAGCGCGGAGTTCCGTCGCGTCGTGGTCCATGAGGGCGGGTACACGGTCGAACCGCTGGCCGCAGATCAGGTGGGCGGCGACTGGATCGTCTTCAAGGTCATACCTGCGCGTGAGGGCGTGGTCGGCCTGGAGGTCACCGCCGAGCGTCAGACGGGCCTCGAGTACGCGAACTGAGCACCGGAGCCCCGCCAGTCTCAAGGAGGTGCCGGTGTGGCGGCGCGCTACTTGCCTGCGGGGTTTCGGTCGTGCCAGTCCCGGTAGCGGATCCGGCCGAGGGTGGCGTCGTCGCGCGGCACCAGCGACCGCTCCAGCAGCTCGGCTCCGAAGTAGTGCGCGTGCGGGTCGGTGACCACCTCTCGCGGATCACCCCAGGAGGCCAGCGCGTCGCGGAAGAACTCGTCCATCCTGAACTGTTCGGGCCCGGCAACCTCGACTCGGCCGTTCAACGGCGTCCCCACCGCGACTCTGCCGATCGCCTGCGCGACGTCATCTCCCGCGATGGGCTGGAAGAGCACGGGCGCCATCCGCACCGTGTCGTTTTCCGTGGCGTCGTTGGCGATTCTCCGGACGAACTCGAAGAACTGGGTCGCGTGCACGAGCGAGAACGGGATCGACGACTGCTCGATCAGCCGCTCCTGAGCGATCTTCGCCCGGAAGTAGGCGTTCCCGGGCGGACGCTCCGTTCCCACCACCGACAGCGCGACATGGTGGCCGACGCCGGACGCCGCCTCCGCGGCGAGCTGGTTGCGGGTGGAGGTCTCGAAGAACTCCCGTACGGCGGACTCCTCGAAGGAGGGGGAGTTCGACACGTCGATCACCACCTGCGCGCCCTCCAGCGCCTCGGCCAGCCCTTTGCCGGTGAGAGTGTCCACACCGGTGCTCGGCGCCGCTGCCGCCGCCTCGTGGCCGTGCTCACTCAGCTTGGCCACGAGTTTCGACCCGATGAGCCCGGTCCCGCCCACCACCACGATCTTCATACGGACCTTCCTGTCGCCGGGCGCCCTTCGCCAACCGGTCGCCTGCTAGGAAGGGACAGTTCCGACCTGCGACAGCCCCCAGCAGGATCTCCGTGGCCTCGCCTCCAGCGTTCCTCGTCCTGTCTCCGCTATCACAATCCGGGCGGCAAACTTTCAGCAACCGTCGCCGACGTCCCTCCCTGCGGGACGTTCAGGTCCGCCGACGAACAGCTCCAGCTGAAGGAGGTGCTGGTTGCCTGCCCGCACCAGGACACCCTGCACGGTCATGTCAAGGCGTTCGCAGAGATGATGACCGGCCGTCACGGCGACCGCACTGTTCGTGACGGCACCACACAAAGATCGCCAGACCCATCAACCGCTGCAAGTCGACAACATGACGACGGTGCCGTCACGCGGGCACGGTCTGTCACGTGGGGATCGAGCTGTCACGCGGGATCGAGTTCGAAGATCACTTCGCCTACCGCGAGGTCGATGAAGTGCCGCCTCCGTACCGACCAGCCGCCCTCACCGAAGACCGACTCCCAGTCGGGAACGGTCGGGAGGAACTTCCCCATCAGGTCGTGGGCGAGTTCGAACCCGAGAGTGAACGTGCGGAACTTCCGATCGTGTGTCACAGCAGAGCGAGTGGCGTCGCCGAGCAGAAAGCGCCGGGCGTTGGGAAACAGCGCGCGGATTCTCCGGAGTTGGCCGATGCAGTCATCGCGGGGCCAGAAGTCGTGCCCCATCATGAAACACGTGATCAGTTCGACATCGTCGAACGTCTCGCGGCTTTGCATGGTCCGCACATCCGCCTCAAGAAACGAGACGCGGGCGGCGAGGTCGGCCGTGTCCGCATCGTCCGCGGCGTCCTTGATAGCGGCGGCGGCTATATCGATGCCGATACCGTGAGTCTCGGGAAACCGGCGCAGCAACCGCAGGATGCGTTCACCGCTGCCGCATCCCAGATCCACGATGCGACGAGGCTTGAACTCCAGATTCTCGACCGCCTGCCAGAACCATGGGTCGTAGGTGAGCGCGCTGATCTCCCGGCAGGCTCGCGCGATCGCGGATGAATCCCGCCGGCAGAATTCGCCGTGCCGATTCTTCTCCATCATCACTTCCGGTATCTCCCGGAAGAGCTGGGCGCTGCCGCGCATCAGCCAGTGAAAAAAGGCGCGTGTCCGGTACGCTTCGGCGAAATACGCGGCGGGCACGGCCTTCGTGCCGTCGCGGTGCACGATGCCGACCGCGGCCAGGGCACGTAGCAGCCCGACCGTCGACCGCGGGTCGAGTTGCCGCCGGGCCGCGAAATCCGGTGCGTCGATCTCCCCTCGGTCATGCAGTTCGTCCAGCATGCCGAGATCCCAGGCGGCGCTGAGGGCGGATGCGGCAACCGCCGAGTTGTAGATGTACGCCACTGCCTCTTCAGCGCTGCCCACAGTGTCACTCATCCTCGCGGTTCCTAGCGGCTCGGAGATATGAATATGCATGCTTTCCGTCAGGCGCATTTCACCTGTGGATACCCGCGTAATCTTCCCGGGGATCGTCCTGTTTCATCCTCCGGATCCTGACCTTGATCTCCTTCTGGCCGAGGCCTTTTGCCCCGCCGGAAGTCCGGACCCGTACATGAATGACTGATGGCTCGTTGTTCAGCCAATCCAGGAACTACCCGGTGACCACCGGACCGGGTGGGTGCCCGACCGGAGTCAGGCGTCCGCGCCGGCCCGGCCCGGACGCTCTTTACGGTCCCCGCAGGTGGGTCGCCCGGGCGACCAGGGCACTTACCTGTCGTGAGTGAAGCATCACGACGAAGACGAACAAGGCAGGACCGCGCCGTACTGGCAGCGGTCTGCGCGGGCATGTTCATGACCCAACTGGACTCGACCATCATCAACGTGGCCCTCGGCGCGGTGAAAACCGACTTCCTATCCCCTACTGCCACGGTCACCTGGGTCGTCGATTCCTACCTGGTCACGTTCGCGTCGTGCCTCCTGGGCTTCGGAGTCATCGGAGACCGCCTCGGACGCAGGCGGATGTACTTGGCCGGCCTGGCGCTCTTCGCCGTGACGTCCGCGGGCTGCGCGATGGCCCCGGACGTTGGCTGGCTCATCGGACTGCGGGCCGTGCAGGGCGTCGCCGCGGCGGCGGTGCTGGTCAACTCACTCGCCGTGCTCCTCGACTGGTTCTCCGCCGAGGATCGTCCCCGGGCGATCGGCTGGTGGGGAGCGGTGGCCGGTATCTCCCTTGCGATCGGGCCTCCTCTGGGCGGCCTGATCGTGGACGGCCTCGGCTGGCGCTGGGTGTTCTGGATGAACTTCCCGGTGGCGCTGGCGGGCATCGCGATCAGCCGTCGCGTGGTACGTGAATCGTACGGATCGCCGCGCCGCATGGACTGGCCCGGCCAGTTGCTGGCCCTCGCCGCGCTGGCCACGCTCACGCTGGGCGTGGCCAGCGGCGCGAGCAGCGGCTGGACCGCCCCGTCGGCTCTCGGGTGCCTGTCCGCCGCCGCCGTACTGGCCGTGGCGTTCGTCATCGCGGAGTCCCGGTCCGCCGATCCTCTGGTGCCCCTGCGGCTGTTCGGGTCCCGGCCGTTCGTCTGCGCCAACCTGGCCGCGGCGATGGTCAGCTTCGGCACCATGGGCCTGCTGTTCCTGATCAGCATGTATGTCCTGCAGGTGGACCACGGGTCGGCGACCGCCGCGGGCATGCGGATCGTCCCATTGTTCGCCGCCCACGGGCTGGCCAGTTCCTCGGCCGGACGCCTCTGCGCTCGCTGGGGCGGCCCGGTGGTGGCGATCACCGGCGCCGCTGTAGCCGCGATCGCCACCTGGTGGCTGGCCTGGTCCGCCGGGGACACCGCCGTCATGGTCCTCGCGTTGACGATCTGCGGCATCGGCGTGGGCGCGGGCATGTCCGCGCTCGTGGCCTGCGTCGCTGCAGCCGCCCCAGGGGAACCGGCGGGTCTGACCTCGGGATTGAACAACACCGCGCGGCAGATCGGAAACAGCGTCAGCGTGGCCCTGCTGGGTGGACTGGTCGCGGCGGCCGCCACACCGCAGCAGGGGGTGCAGCTGGCGCTGTGGGTGAACGGCGCGGCGTACTTCCTGGCGGCGGTGCTGGCGGCGGCCCTGGCCGTCCGCAGGAACACGGGGCGTCCGGAAAGGGACGAAGCGCACTGCTGAGCGGCTACGAAGCGCAGACGTTTCTGCGGGTGGCCAGACGCCGCGCCCATGGCACGGCACCGACTCCCCGGCCGGTTCTTTCCAGGTACGGCGCTTTCTCGCTCCTGTGGGGCGTCAGGATTGCCCTCCGTGCCACGGTCGAGGCTCGGGGTGCAGGGGCCGGGAGGCCCTGCTCGGGGTTTGGGGCGAAAGCCCCGATGTGGGGAGCCCGAGCGCGACAGAGCGAGGACCTCGCAGTTGAAGGGGGGTCCGGGGGGATCTTCCCCGCCCCCCAGGTGGGCGCTGCCTGGAGCCCCTCGCGCGAAGCGCGCCCTTGCGGAAGACCACGCCTTTGAGGCTCGTAGGCTGCCCGGAGCGCTTCGCGCGAAGCGCGCCCTTACGGAGGACCTTGCCTTTGAGGCTCCGTAGGCCCTTTAGGTTCGGGGGACGCGGGCTACGCAGAAGACCGTTTGGCCGAATGGGGGGCGGATGAAGCGTTCGATCAGGCGCGTGGCCGGGACGACCGTGCGGTCGTAGATCTTGACCAGGCGGGGGTCCGGGTAGCCGACTCCGCCTCTGCGGACGGCGGCCCACCAGGCGATGCCGCCCAGGAAGTTGATCGGCTTGATGACGTCGATGTCGAGGCCGGCCTTGGCGACCGTACGGGTGAGAGTCTTCGGGGTGTAGCGCTGGACGTGGCCGACCTTGCGGTCGAAGTCCCCGTAAAGCTGCATGTAGCCCGGCACCCAGATCACGATGCGGCCGCCCGGCTTGGTGACCTTGGCCAGGGAGCGCAGGGCCTCGGAGTCGGCCTCGATGTGCTCCAGGACGTTCATCAGGACGACGGTGTCGACCTGGCCCTCCATCGGCACGGCGTCCGGGAGGGCGAAGTGCAGGACGTCGATGTCGGCGCGGCCGTCGAAGCGCTTGCGCAGCTGCTCGACGCAGTAGGGGTCGAAGTCGCTCACCACGAGCCGGTCAAGGCGAGGCAAGAACTGCTCGGCGAAGTGGCCCAGGCCGGAGCCGATCTCCAGCATCGAGCGTCCAACGTGCGGTGCGACCATGTCGAACTCGTACTGCCGGTAGTTCTTGGCCTCGTCCCCACCCAGGTGGTTTTCCAGGGCCTCGTCGCCGGCCGCCGGTTGAACTACACGGTCATACCCAGAAGACATAAGTCCCGTTCTCTCAAGCGGGTTTGGATTTGGTCGAGTCTAGTGCCGACCAAGCAATGGAACTCACCGAACATACACGCCCTGTCACACCCCACGGGCGGGATCCGTCATAGCTGCAGAAAGATCCCGAAGATTGGAGAACCGCCATGAACACCCCGATCCTGCTCACCGGCGGCACGGGAACGCTCGGCCGACGCGTGGTCCCGCTCCTGCTGGAGGCGGGCTGTGACGTGCGCGTTCTCACAAGGGGCGGGTACGATCCCAGGCCCGGTGTCGAGTACGTCACCGGAGACATCTCGACCGGCGACGGGCTGGACGAGGCGGTGAAGGGCGTCGGGACCATCGTGCACTGCGCGGGCAGCGCCAAGGGCGACGATGTCAAGGCCAGGAACCTGATTCAGGCGGCGACCCGTGAGGGTTCACCCCACCTGGTGTACATCTCGGTGGTGGGTGCCGACCGGGTTCCGGTCGTGAGCGGCGTCGACCGAGCGATGTTCGGATATTTCGCGGCAAAGCGGGAGGCAGAGCGGCTGGTGGCCGGGTCGGGGCTGCCCTGGACGACGCTGCGCGCCACCCAGTTCCACGAGTGGTGCCTGACGGTGCTCGGGCAACTGGCGAAGACGCCGGTGGTGCTGCCGACCTGGGCGAAGGTACGGTTCCAGCCGGTCGACTCGGGCGAGGTCGCGGCCCGATTGGCCGAACTGGCACTCGGCGCCCCGGCCGGTCTGGTGCCCGATCTGGGCGGCCCGAAGGTTCACAAGATGGAGGACTTGGCTCGCGACTACCTGGACGCGGCGGGCAAGAACCGCCGGATCGTCCCCATGCGGACTCCGGGACGGGCGGCCGCAGCCTTCCGCGAGGGCGCCAACCTCGCCCCCGAGCACGCTGTGGGCAAGGGCACCTGGGAGGACTTCCTCGCGGCCACCTTCCGGTAGGGACCCAAGGGGCAACGGACCCAAGGGACTGAGGACCCAAGGGGCCGAGGATCCAAGGGGCCGAGTGGCCAGGGGCCCAAGGGCCGAGGGGGCTTCCGCAGGGCGCTCGGATGCGGTGGAATCGGGTCGTTCATGGACGACGACGAGGCGATAGCCCGCTCCCTGACCGGCGACCTGTCGGCATACGAGACCCTGGTCGCCCGCTACAGCGCGCTCGCGCACCGCACCGCCGCCCTCCTGGGCGCAGGCGACGAAGCCGAGGACGTCGTCCAGGAGGCGTTCGTCAAAGCCTTCCGTCACCTGGCCTCCTTCCGCCGCGACGCGCCGTTCAGACCGTGGCTGCTGCGGATCGTGGCCAACGAGACGCACAACCTGACCCGCTCACGCGGCCGCCGAGCCGACCTCACCGTACGGCTGAGCGCCACCGCCGAGGCCGCCGCACCGGACGACCCGGAAGGCGCGGCGCTGGCCACCGACCGCCGTACCCGCCTGCTGGAGGCCGTCAGGTCGTTACCGGAGCGGGAACGTCAAGCCGTCGTCTGCCGGTACTTCTTGCAGTTGTCGGAAGCGGAAACCGCCCAGGTGCTGGACTGGCCGCTGGGCAGTGTGAAGTCCCGCACCCATCGGGGACTGGCGAGGTTGAGAGAGGAGGTGGGCCGTGACCTCTGAGAAGGACGAGGGTCTGGAGGCCGATCTTCTCGCGCTGGGCGCGGCCCTGGACGTCCCGTCGCCGCCACCGGCCGACGTGGCCGCCGCCGTACACGCCCGCCTGCGAGCCGGTGGGGGCCAGGGTCCTGCCGCCGCCGTACGCGCCCGCCTGGAAACCGCGCAGGCCCCGCCCAGAAGGACCCGGAGGCGCTGGGTGCTGGTGGCGGCCATCGCGGCCGTGCTGATCGCGATCACCGCGGCGACCCCGCAGGGCAGGGCGGCGATCTCCCGCGTCCTTGAGTACGCCGGGATCGAACTGCAGCTCACCGACCTGCCCACTGCGACCCCCACCCCCACGGAACTGCCGACCGCGAAGACCGGGGCGACCTTCCCGCACCGCACCCCGGCCGTGCTCGGCACCCCCGACCGGACACTCACCTCCGACAACGGGAGGGTGCTGTCGATGTTCTGGGGCGATGTGACCGACGGGGTGCGGCTCGACCAGTTCGACGGCGGCCTCAGCCCGGTCTTCTTCAAGCAGTTGCGCCACCAGCCGCAGCCCGTCCGCCTCGCCACCGGCGAAGCCTGGTGGATCGCCGACCCGCACCCCGTCGGCCACATCGCCCGCGAGGACGGCACCAGGACCCCGCTCCGCCTCGCCACCCGCACCCTGATCTGGCAGGCGAACGGCATCGGCCACCGCCTGGAAGGCGCGAAGAACCGTGAGGACGCCGTCAGGATCGCCGAATCACTCCGTTGACAGCCACTCGTCCACACCCTTCAGCAGTTCGGCGCGCACCGACTCGGGTGCGGCGGAGGCCCGGATCGACTGCCTGGCCAGCTCGGCGATCTCGGCGTCGCTGAAGCCGTACACCGCGCGGGCCAGTTCGTACTGCGGCAGCAGCCGCGAACCGAACAGCAGCGGGTCGTCGGCCCCGAGCGCGATCGGCACCCCCGCGTCGAACAACCGGCGCAGCGGCACGTCGGCCGCCTGCTCGGCGACGCCGAGCCCGACGTTGGACGTCGGGCACACCTCGCAGGCGATCTGCCGGTCGGCCAGCCGCTCCATGAGCCGGGGCGACTCGGCCGCGCGCACGCCGTGGCCGACCCGGTCGGCGTCGAGGTCGTACACACACTGCTCGACGCTGCGCGGCCCGAGGAGTTCGCCCCCGTGGGGCACCGACAGCAGCCCGCCCCGCTTGGCGATGCGGAAGGCCCGCTCGAAGTCGCGGGCGGACCCGCGCCGCTCGTCGTTGGACAGTCCGAAGCCCACCACTCCCCGGTCGGCGTACTGTACGGCGAGCCGGGCCAGCGTGTTCGCGTCGAGTGGATGCCGGGTGCGGTTGGCGCCGACGACCAGCGCCATGCCGATGCCGGCGTGTGAGGCGGCCCGCGCGGCGGCGTCGAGCATGAGCTCCAGCGTCGCGGTCAGCCCGCCGAAGCGCTGCTGGAAGCCGGACGGGTCCACCTGGATCTCCAGCCAGCGCGAACCGTCGGCCGCCTCGTCCTCGGCGGCCTCGCGCAGCAGCCGGTAGACGTGCTCGGGCCGGGTCAGCACCGAGCGCGCGATGTCGTACAGGCGCTGGAAACGGAACCAGCCGCGCTCGTCGGTGGCCCGCAGCCGGGGCGGCCAGTGCTCCTCCAGCGCGTCGGGCAGGTGCAGGCCCTGCGACCTGGCCAGGTCGATGAGCGTCGGATGCCGCATCGAGCCGGTGAAGTGCAGGTGCAGGTGAGCCTTGGGGAGAGTGTGAAGCGGGCGGGACATCTGCCTAGTCTCCCACTCAACCTTCCTGTGGGGCCGTGCGTTCTGAAAGGCGACAAGGAGCGCTCATGACTGATGAAGACGAGACGGCGTTCGACGAGTTCATCGCCGCCAGCAGCACCTCCCTGCTGCGTACGGCGACGCTGGTCTGCGGCGCCACCGCGCACGACGCGGAGGATCTGGTGCAGACCGCGCTGGAGAAGGTGTATCGGCACTGGTCGCGGATCCGAGGCGACAGCCCCGAGGCGTACGCGCGCAAGATCGTGGTGAACACGGCCATCAGCAGGGCCCGCCGCAGGCGGATCGTGCAGGAGATCACCTTCGCCCGGCCGCCCGAGCACGTGGCGGCGACGCCGGATCTCGACCTGCGCGACACGCTCATCACCGAACTGCGCAGGCTGCCGCCCAGGATGCGCGCCGTGCTGGTGCTCAGGTACTGGGAGGACCAGTCGGAGGCCGCGACGGCCGCCCTGCTCGGGTGCTCGCTCGGCACGGTCAAGAGCCAGGCCGCGCGGGGGTTGGCCCGGCTGCGTGAGCACCTTTCCGCGCAACACCCCATCCACGAAGGGAGCACCCGATGAAGATCGAGGACGTCCTGTCGGAGGCGATGCGCAGGCACGTCGCCGACGTGCAGTCGCCGCCCGCGCTGGGCACGTCGGTCCGGCGCCGGAGCCGCTCGCACCGGCTCCGCGTCCGTACGGCCGGAGCCGCCCTGCTGACCGTCGCCGTGGCGGGCGGTATCCCGCTCTACCAGGCCGTCACGACACCGCCCACCGCGAATCCGACCGCCGCCGGCCCGGCGCGGGCGGTGGTGATCGACAAGATCAAGATCCCCGACGTCGTGTCGATGAAGCTGCACGAGGCCGAGCAGAAGCTGAAGGACGCCGGGCTCGCCGCCGAGGTGACCTCGACGGAGAGCGGCATACTCGTCGTCAAGGGCCAGAACCCGGCCGCAGGCACCCTGGCGGACCTGGGGGCGAAGGTCCAGCTTGAGGTCAAGGGAGAGAATCCGAACCTCCTGAACATCACCGAGCAGCGCCCCCGGACCTTCGCCGGGATCAAGCTCGACCACCTGCCCGAGGACCTGGTGTGGACCGGGATCTCGCAACGCCAGGACGACATCAAGATCGATGAGAAGGCGGGTGTGCTGTCCTTCCTCAGCTACCGCCAGCAGACGCAGGAAGAGGGCTATTACGCGCTCCGGGTGGACGTCTGGGAAGGAGCCATCGCAGAAGACGTCGAGCGCAAGCTGGCCAAGGCCGAGACCGCGGAGACCGCCGACGGCAGGAAGCTCTACCTCGCCGCCGTCAGCGAAGGCGGCGACCTCGGCGCGGTGGGAAGCGACATCGGCCCCGAAGGCGGCGCGAACAAGGTCGGAGTCAAGCTCAAGGACGGCCTGTTCGTCGAGCTGACCACCAGCCCCGACTACTCCGACCACATCGGCGGGCCCGAGAAGCTCACCGCCGAGCTGCGTAAGTTCGCCGAGGGGGTCAAGCTCGCCGAGCAGTAGCCGAACACCCGGGCAGGAGGCGTCGACGGCGTACGCGCACCGGGGTCGCGACGCTCGCACTCGCGTCATCGGCACTCGCCGTCATCCTCCTGTTCGCCTCCGGGTTCGGGCGGGGCGGGTACCCGCCCCGCCCGAACCCGATCGGCCGCGAAGGCCGCGCCTGCCGCCGCGACCGGCCCGCCCACTCTCGCGGTCGACACCGACAATTTCCGGCTCACCGGCCTCCCGCCAGAGCCCGAACGGGTCAGACAGCCGAACTCCAGGGAGGTCTCCGGGCAGCCCCGGTAGCTCCCATCAGGGGAGGGGCGGCCGAGCGAGGTTCGCGGAGGGTGACCGTACGGTCGAAGTGCGTGTGGAGCACGATACTGTCGCTGCTGACTGGGAGACCCACCGCAAACGCCTCATCCCGCACGGCACTCGCGACCTCACCGTGCGCGACCGGTCCGCGACGATCGGCGCCCACTCCGACGGCGGCCGGGCGCGCGTCCGGCTCGAACGGCCGGACACCGGAGCCTGGATCGAGGTCGGCGACCGCGCCTCGCCGACCTGTCGGCGATCGCGGTGTCGGTGAGAGCTCCCGGAGGCGGCTAGGGACCTTCCGGAAGGGCGGCGATGCGGGCAACTGAGCTGTGGGGAGCCGGTCTGCTCGTCCTCGCCCTCGCGGGCTGTACCGCGAAGCCCGACCCCGTGATCATCCGCCCGCCCGTCACACCCGTACCCGTCCCGGCCGTCGCCTTCGACTGCGGCCAGACCGAGGTACGCTTCCGCCCTCCGCCCACCGACCTGGTGGCCGGCGCGGGCTTCGACCGGGTGCGCTCGTTCACCAGGCAGGTCGAGGTCGAGGGGGTCGAGTTCACCGGCGCGGCGGGCGAAATCAAGATCGGCGTCGTGTGCGGTGTCAAGACGGCGGAGCACTTCGTCACCCTGGTTCTGCGGGCCCGGCTGACCGCCTACGACGGCAGGCCCGCCCTGCGCTGGCGCACCGAACCCGGCCAGCGCCACTTCATGTGGCTGGCCCGGCCGGGCACGGCCGTCTACATCTCGGCCGCGTCCGGACTCTCCGACCTGATCGCCCCGCTCGCCCAGGGCGTGAGCGTCGGCCGGGCAACACCCCCGCCGCCCCAACCGTAGGAAGCCGGTCGGGCAACCCTTCCGCCGCCTCAGCCGTAGGAAGGGGCATGGAGAACCCCGAGTGACGGCGTTCGCGGACTTCGTCGCGGCCCGCGCCACCAGCCTGCTCCGGCTGGCGCACCTGACGTGCGGCGCACCCGACGAAGCCGAGGACGTCCTGCAGAGCGCGCTCGAACGCGCCTACCGCCATTGGGGCCGACTGCGGCCGGACGCCGACCCCGAACCCTACGTCCGGCGCATCATCGTCAACCTGGCGATCAGCCGGGCCCGCAGACGGCGGATCCTGCGCATCGACCCGGTCCGCGACGTACCGGAGCGGCCGGTCCAAACGCCCACGTCGGGCGTGGAGGTGCGGCAGGTGCTGAGCGCGGCGCTGCGCGGGCTGCCGCCGCGCCAGCGGGCGGTGCTCGTCCTGCGGTTCTGGGAGGACCTCACCGAGGCGCAGACCGCCGAGATCCTCGGGGTCTCGCTGGGGACGGTCAAGAGCCAGGCCGCCAAGGGCCTGGCCAAGCTGCGAGGCGTGGTCGAGCTGGAAGGAGTGCGCAGCGATGCTTGAGCAGGAGCTGAGGCAGGCGATGGCAGAGGACGCGCAGGACCTGCGGCCCGCCTCCGACCTGGTCGACCAGGTGGTACGGCGCTCCCGGCGCCGGACGAGGCGGCGGCGCGGCGTCCTGGCCGCCGCACTGGCGTTGGCAGTGGGGACGGCGGGCACCGGCTGGCTGATCACGGACCGGAAGGACCCGGACCAGGTCGCCACCGCGCGCCACGTCACCTCCGCCGCACCGGTCGCGGTCGGCGGCGTCACGGTCGGCTACCTGCCGGAAGGACTGGGCGCCCCGCGCACGGAGCCGGCGGCGTACAAGGGACTGCAGGGCAGCGCGCTCGTCTGGCCCACCCTGCGGATCACCGTCTACCAGGGGCTCTACGACGTGAAGGCGGGTACGGCCACCGTACGCGGCCGTCCGGTGGCGCAGAACGCCGACCGGACCGAACTGCTGTGGCAGGAGAACGGCGACACCGTCGTCCAGATCCGCGTCGCCCCCGCCTTGAAGGGGGAACTGCGGCGGATCGCGGACGAACTGAGCACGAAACCGCAGGGCGGAGAGCGGTTCACGGAACTGCGTCTCACCCATTTCCCGCCGGACGCGCACGTCTTCCGGAAGGTGATCTTCGCAGGCCCCCAGCTCAGCAGGTCATGGGTCGGCGCGGACCACAGGTCTATCCAGATCAGCACGGTGCGGTCGGAGCACATGCCGCGCGACTGGGTGGCCGGGGTGAAGTTCGGTGCGCCGTTCCAGGTGAACGGCACCACCGTCCGCCCCGGCCCACGCGGCCACTCCCTGTACTGGGAGCAGCCGAAGGGCACGCATTACCGGCTGGCGGCCACTTCTCACTATAAGAAGGACCTGCGCCGCATCATCGAGGGGATCAGGCCCGTCGAGGACACCGACCCGCGTGCCTTCGGCAGCCTCGACGTCGGCTACCTTCCCGCGAACCTGCGGTCCTTCGGCGACGTTCCCACCTGGGCGTCCGACGGCCGCTGGATCAGCCTGCAACTCGTCGAAGGGGCGGTCGCGAAGGACCTTGCCGCCCTCAAGGCGGGCTCCGAGCGGCTCCAGGGGGGCCGAAGCCGGACGGTTGGCGGTCGCCCGGCCTGGCTCGGCCACGACATGTCGAACGAGGTGCTGCTGTGGATGGACCGGCCCGGGTACGGCGTGCGCCTGTACACGCGCGGACTGCCGCAGGCCGAGATCCAGCGCATCGCCGAGGGCGTGACGGTCAGGTGAGCGCCTAGCGGGCCTGCCCGAGCAGGTCGGCGATCCGCTCGACGCCCTCGGCCAGGGCCTCGTCGCCGAGGGCGTAGGACAGGCGGAAGTAGCCCGGCGTGCCGAACGCCTCGCCGGGCACCACCGCCACCTCGGCCTCCTCCAGCACCAGCTCCGCCAGTTCCGCCGACGAGGCGGGCCGCCTGCCCCTGATCTCCTTGCCGAGCAGTTCCTTGACCGACGGGTAGGCGTAGAAGGCGCCCTTCGGCTCCGGGCACACCACGCCCGGGATCTCGTTCAGCATCCGCGTCATCGTCAGGCGGCGGCGGTCGAACGCCTCACGCATCCGCGCCACCTCCTCAAGACCGCCGCCGACCGCCGCCAGCGCGGCCACCTGCGCCACGTTGGAGACGTTGGACGTGGCGTGCGACTGCAGGTTGGTCGCGGCCTTCACGACGTCGGCGGGGCCGATCAGCCAGCCCACGCGCCAGCCCGTCATCGCGTACGTCTTGGCGACGCCGTTGAGGATCACGACCTGGTCGGCGGGGACGTGGTGGGCGATGCTGGCGAACTCGGCGCCGCCGTACACCAGGTGTTCGTAGATCTCGTCGGTCACCACCCACAGTCCGTGCTCGCTCGCCCACGCACCGATGGCGGCCACCTCGGCGGGGGTGTGGACGGCGCCGGTCGGGTTGGACGGCGAGACGAACAGCAGGACCTTGGAACGCGCGGTCCGCGCCGCCTCCAACTGCTCGACCGTGGGCAGGTAGCCGGTGGTCTCGTCGGTGACGACGTTCACCTGCACGCCGCCCGCGAGCTTGATCGCCTCGGGGTAGGTCGTCCAGTACGGCGCGACCACGATGACCTCGTCGCCCGGGTCGAGCAGGGTCGCGAACGCCTGGTAGACGGCCTGCTTGCCGCCGTTGGTGACCAGGACCTGCCCGGCGCTCACCCGATAGCCGGAGTCGCGCAGCGTCTTGTCCGCGATGGCCTGCTTGAGCTCGGGCAGACCGCCCGCGGGGGTGTACTTGTGGTTCCTCGGCTGCCGGGCGGCCTCGACGGCGGCCTCGACGATGGCGGCGGGCGTGGGGAAGTCGGGTTCCCCGGCGCCGAATCCGATGACCGGGCGGCCTTCGGCCTTCATGGCCTTGGCTTTGGCGTCGACGGCCAGCGTGGCAGACTCGGAGATCGCGGAGATTCGTGCGGAGACACGAGGGCGGGTGGACATGCCCACCATGCTGCCACGCCGCCGCGCCACGCCGGTTGACCTGCGGCGTTGCGTGGTGGTTCGACGTTGCCTGCATTCTTCCCGTACACTTTCGCCTGGTCCTGCCGCTGCATGTCGAGCCGCGGTTCGGTCCATGCAGCGAGCTGACTGGGATACTCTTGTTGGCGACATAGGGCACTAGCGCAATTGGTAGCGCACCGGTCTCCAAAACCGGCGGTTGGGGGTTCGAGTCCCTCGTGCCCTGCGAGTGCGGTCCGCGCAATAATGGGCGTGTAAGCGCGCCGCATTACTGCGTCGGATACGACAGAACAGGTGAGGACTGTGGCGATCGACACGCGCGGCGAGACCGCAGGCAAGCCTAGTGGCGAGAAGAAGACCCGCACGTCTCCTGCCCTCTTCTATCGGCAGGTCGTCAACGAGCTGCGTAAGGTCATCTGGCCGACACGCAAGGATCTCATCACGTACACCACGGTCGTTCTGGTATTCGTTCTGATCATGGTTGCGATCGTGTACGGCCTCGACGCCGCTCTGGGCTGGGGTGTCATTCGCGTCTTCGGTGGCGAATGATCCCGGGCACGCCCGGCCCGGAAGGTCCCGCCCCCGCATCGCGAAACGACGAAAGAGGAAAGGTCACCGTGTCCGAGTCTTCACTGCCCGCAGACGAGTCCCGCGAGGAGCGGGACGAGACTGACGAGGCTACGGAAGAGACCGTCGAGGACGTCGTCGACGAGACCTCCGCCGTTGACGAGGACGGCGAAGTTGACGAGGACGGCGAAGAGGAAGACCTGCCCGAGGTCGACCCGGTCGAGGAGTTCAAGCAGTCGCTGCGTGGCCAGCTCGGCGAGTGGTATGTGATCCACTCCTACGCCGGCTACGAGAACCGGGTGAAGTCCAACATCGAGAGCCGCAACGTCTCGCTCAACATGGAGGACTACATCTTCCAGGTCGAGGTGCCCACGCACACCGTCCAGGAGTTCAAGAGCGGCAAGAAGGTGCCGGTCAAGGAGCGGGTGCTGCCCGGCTACGTGCTGGTGCGCATGGAGCTCACCGACGAGTCGTGGGCCGCCGTGCGCAACACCCCCGGCGTCACCGGCTTCGTCGGCCTGTCCAACAAGCCGTCGCCGCTGAGCCTCGACGAGGTCGCCAAGCTGCTCGCCCCGGAGCCCTCCGAGGAGAGCAAGCAGACCAAGGCCAAGGCGGCCGCCGGCCCCACGGTCGAGTTCGAGATCGGCGAGTCCGTCACCGTCATGGACGGTCCGTTCGCCACCCTGCCCGCCTCGGTCAGCGAGATCAGCCCCGAGTCGCAGAAGCTCAAGGTGCTCGTATCGATCTTCGGTCGCGAGACGCCGGTAGAGCTGTCGTTTAACCAGGTCTCCAAGATCTGACATACACTGAGTCGTTCGGCTGGCCGTCTCTCGCGAAGGGCGGCCTTCCGACATGTCCGGCCGGAAACGTCCCCGGACAGGCCATCCATCAGGACCCGGAGTAGGGAACATGCCTCCGAAGAAGAAGATCGCCGCGCTGGTCAAGGTTCAGCTTCCCGCTGGCCAGGCCACCCCGGCTCCCCCCGTCGGTACCGCCCTCGGTCCCCACGGCGTCAACATCATGGACTTCGTCAAGCAGTACAACGCTGCCACGGAGGCCCAGCGGGGCAACATCATCCCCGTCGAGATCACCATTTTCGAGGACCGCAGCTTCACCTTCATCACGAAGACGCCCCCGGCGCCCGAGCTGATCAAGAAGGCTCTGGGCATCGACAAGGGCAGCGCTGTCCCGCACAAGGAGAAGGTCGGCAAGCTCAGCCGCGAGCAGCTTCGCAGCATCGCCGAGACCAAGATGCAGGACCTCAACGCCAACGACATCGAGGCCGCTGAGAAGATCATCGCCGGCACCGCCCGGTCGATGGGCATCACCGTCGCCGAGTAACTTTTCCGACCCTCGTGGAAGGGCCGCGCTGGCCCGCACCACGGACTCCACCACAGGAGAAATCCCATGCAGCGCAGCAAGGCGCACAAGAACGCGGCCTCCAAGATCGACCGCGACAAGCTCTACACCCCGGCCGAGGCGGCGAAGCTCGCCAAGGAGACCTCCGCCACCAAGTTCGACGCCACCGTTGAGGTGGCGCTGCGGCTGGGTGTCGACCCTCGCAAGGCCGACCAGATCGTGCGCGGCACGGTCAACCTCCCGCACGGCACCGGTAAGACCGCCCGGGTCCTGGTCTTCGCGACCGGTGACCGTGCTGAGGCAGCCCGCGAGGCGGGCGCCGACATCGTCGGCGCCGACGAGCTCATCGACGAGATCTCCAAGGGCAACCGCCTCAACGAGTTCGACGCCGTCGTCGCCACGCCCGACCTGATGGGCAAGGTCGGCCGCCTGGGCCGCGTGCTCGGTCCGCGTGGCCTCATGCCCAACCCCAAGACCGGCACCGTGACGCCCGACGTCGCCAAGGCCGTGACCGAGATCAAGGGCGGAAAGATCGAGTTCCGCACCGACCGGCAGGCCAACCTGCACTTCGTCATCGGCAAGGTGTCCTTCGGTGAGCGTCAGCTCGTCGAGAACTACGCTGCCGCGCTGGACGAGGTTCTCAGGCTCAAGCCGTCGGCCGCCAAGGGCCGCTACGTGAAGAAGGTCACCTTCTCCACCACCATGGGCCCCGGCGTCCCCGTCGACCCCAACGTCGTCCGCGGCCTCACCGCCGAGCTGGACGCGTAAGCGTACGCCGCTTGACGAAGCCCCCGCCGGACTCCCGGCGGGGGCTTCGTGCTTTCCGGGCCGAGCAAGGTGCGGACCTGCGGTTCGACGGCAACCGGCCACGTCATGTCTGCGGAGCCGCCCTGAAACCGGCCTGTAGGGCGTCCACGGGCCTGCGGGGTGGCGCACAGGGCCATTGTGGGGCGGCTCGACGGCTCGGCCATCGCGGGTCCCTCTGCACCCGAGCACCTCCTGACGCATCGAGCACTCCGGGCACAGGGAGTGGAGATCGGGTACGGATCTCCGAAGCCGGTCAGCGAACCCTGTCCGCCGAACGGTGCCGGATCCGGAGTCACGGCTGCCCGCCGCGCAGCGCGGCGACTCTCGGCGCGTGTCAGCGGCGGTATCAGGACGGCAACAGCCCTGTGTCAGGACGATCGGCGATGGTGGACGCCACGAACGGTGCTCGCGGCCCGGGGCTGCGAACGGGGCGACGCTGTTCACGGGTCTCGCAAGATCGAACGCTGCAGGCAAGGAGAATCAGTATGGGGAGCGGCGCCAGCGGCAACGGGATCGCGCAGACTGCGCGGCGTGTCGGCGCACCCGCGCTGCGCGCGTCGGACGCGGATCGTGACCGGGTCATCGACGTGCTGAACGCCGCCGTCGCCGATGGCCGGCTCGACCCGGTCGAGTTCAACGAGCGGCTGGACGCGGTGCTGGCCATCCGGACCGTCGACGCGCTGACCCCGCTCATCACCGATCTGGTCGCGGTGCCGGGCGGCAGTGGCGCACTCGCGCTGCAGCTCGCCGCGGCGCCGGTCGAACCGGCCGCCGATCTGCTCACCATCAAGGAGAAGCACGGCTCGGTACGCCGGGACGGCCGATGGACGCTGCCGTACCGGCTGGCGCTGCGCACCGCGTGGTGCGACGTGTCGCTGGACCTGACCAGCGCGGTGCGCAGCGCGCCCGAACTGGTCATCGAGCTGCGGGTGCGCGGTGGCAACGTGGAGTTGCTCCTCGCACCGGACATGGTGGTGGACGCCAACGAACTGTCGGTGCGGCACAGCCTGCTGGCGATCAGCCGGGACGATGTCGACGGCGTACCGGAGACGCTGCGCGTCCGCCTGGTGGGTCGAATGCGGCACGGCCGACTCGACGCCCGGTGGCAGGCGCCGCGCCGGTGACGCGGAAGGATCAGGCGTTGCGGGCGCCGTACAGGATGTTGACGAAGCCGATCTCCGCGATGTTCTTGGTCAACTCGACGTTCAGCCACCCTGCCACGTCGGACAGCGTGAGCTCCTGCCCCCACTCCAGACCGGCGGTGCGCGAGGTGGAGTCGAGATCGGCGTCCGTGAGGCCGGCGAGGGCGGCCCGCCACTCGTCCTTCAGCCCACGCAGCCATTCCACGGCGGAGGTCAGATCACCGGGCCAGAAGATCTCCTCGCGCGCGGGAGCGCCGGAGCCGAAACAGTGGCCGAGGGTGGTGGTCCACCAGTAGCCCATGTGCCAGGTCGTCCAGCCGATCGTGAAGGCGGGGACGGGGGTGGGCTCGGGAACCTGCCAGTCGGGGATCCAGCGGCCCTGCTCGTCGGGCCGGACGGTCCAGCAGTGTGGCGCGGGCTCCCACAGGCAGACGGTGTCGTCGAGCGTGGCCAGATGATGTTCGAACAGCGCCCAGGAGAGATCGAGCTGCTTGGTCAGAAGATCGATACGCGATGCGGTCATCCTGGGAGAGTGCCATCGGGCCAGGTCGCGGCACCAGCGGTTTTCAGACGGGACACCGGGGCGCCCGCAGCGCGGGGACCAGTGGTTTTCCTGGGACGCCGGGGCGCCCGCAGCGCGGGCAGGCACCCCGGCGAAGGGCTCAGGCGTCGTCGTCGGACACGCGAGAGGCACCGGTGCAGTCGGTGGGCGAGCCGCTGAACAGGACAAGCGGGCCGCCGCAGCTGCTGATCGGCGCGGAGACGGGTTCGACGATCTCGTCGTTGAAGATGATCACGTCGCCGATCAGACTCGTCTGGGGCTTGGGTGCCTCCGCCTCTGCGTACGCGCCCACGGGGGCGCCGACGAGGAACGTGGAGAAGAGGGCAGCGGCGATCTTGCTGCTCAGGCGGCGATCTGCTTGACCGGCGGGTCGGCCGCGCCCGGATTCTGGTCGGTGGAACCGGCGGGCCGGCCACCGTCCATGATGCGGTCTATCACCGCGAGGGCGACCGCCGAGACGATGAACGTGAGATGGATCAGTGTTTTCCATAGGAGTTCTCTGTCGGTGATGGAAGGTCGGGCTGCATTGATGAAGATCTGCAGGAGGTGGATCGAGGAGATGCCGATGATGGCCATGGCCAGCTTGACCTTGAGCACATTGGCGTTGACGTGTGAGAGCCACTGGGGCTGGTCGGGATGCCCTTCGATGCGCAGCCGCGAGACGAAGGTCTCGTAGCCGCCGACGATCACCATGATCAGGAGGTTGGAGATCATCACCACGTCCACCAGGCCGAGAACGATCAGCATGATGGTGGTCTCGGCCGGCTTGCCGCCGAAGCCGAGCGTGATGAGGTGGAGCAACTCCGCCATGAAGCGCCATACGTAGACGACCTGCGCGGCGATGAGGCCGAGGTAGAGCGGCGCCTGGATCCAGCGGCTCAGGAACATGACCAACCCGAGGCGCCGCAGCACGCTGTGCGGCTTGGGCGCCTGGGCGATGGACAGTAGCGGTGTCATCTGTTCTCAGGAGTAGAAGAGCGGCACATAGACCCTCTCAATGATGGCCGTCACGTTGACGAGGGCCGGATCGCTGCTGCCTGTCAGCGGGACGGCGGCGAGAGCCGCCATCCCGAGGAGCAGGCGGGCCAGGAATCGGTTGTCCAAGGAAGCTCCTTCGTCCGTGAGGGGATTCTGGGGTGCGCCGGTACGGCACGACGTGGGACGCCGTGCCGTTGTCCGCCGCGACCGGTCACGGCTGCAGGCAGCTGGTTACGGGGATCTCGAGGGGGGCGCCGCCGGCCGCGCCGATCGCTGCCGTGGCGCCGAGGGCCGATTCGCCGACGCAGCCCACGAGGGCCCCGGGTTCGAGGCCGGGAATGATCGCGTGGGCGGGTGCGGTGGTCAGGAGCAGGCCGCCTGCGGCGATGGCCGCTGCGGCGAGCAGACGTACGGTCCGGGTCATGAAACCTCCTGTGTCTGACGAGGAACTAGTTACTCACGGTAGTGGATCTGTAACGAATGGCTCAAGCGATTGGCCGGTTAGGGCAGGATCTTCAGACCTTGAGGACAGCCACTCGTTCAGGGATGCCCCTGAGGAATCCCCGGTTTGTCCCGTGATGGCCGACAGACACGGCGATCGCCGCGTAGGGTCGAAGTCATGCTGAAGCGAAGGATTACTCTCGCTGCCGCGGCGGCCGGTGCCGCGCTGACGGTGGCCGGGCTCGCAGGTTGCGGAACCACGGCCCAGCCCATCCAGGTCAACCTCGCGGCCTCCGAGGTGCTCGCCCAGGCGGTACAGAAGACCTCGCAGGTGAGCAGCTACACGGTGGACGCCGTGGTGGAGGTGAAGAGCTCGGGCCAGGGCGACGGCAAGGTCCAGGGCCGGATGCTCTACCAGGGCAAGCCGGAGCTCGCGGTCGACCTCACGGTCGACGGGGCGGGCCTCGGGGAGCGCGAACTGCCCGGCGGTCTGCGCGCCGTGCTCCTCGGCGACACCGTCTACGTCAAGGTCGAGGCCCTCAACAAGATGCTCGGCGCCCAGAAGCCGTGGATCAAGGTGCCGCTGAACGAGGCCGGCGGCGCGGGCGGGGTGCAGCAGTACCTCCAGCAGATCCAGCAGTTCGACCTGGCCGCCGTGACCAAGCTCGTCACCGCCTCCCAGGACGTCAAGCAGGTCGGCACCGAGAGCGTCAACGGGGTCGACACCACCCACTACAGCGGCACGTTCCCCGTGGACGCGGCCGTCCAGCAGTTGCCCGCCGACCAGCAGGAGGAGGCCAGGACGAACCTGGCCAGGCTGAAGGACAAGGTGACCTTCGACCTGTGGGTCGACGGCCAGGGGCTGCCCGCAAAGGTCCAGCTCAAGGGCGCCGAGCAGGGCAACACCCTCGACGCCACCCTGTTCTTCAAGGGCTTCAACGAGCCGGTCGAGATCAAGGCGCCGCCCGCCGACCAGGTGGGCGAGCTGCCCAAGGGCGAGCAGGGCGCCGTCACAAGCTGACCGCGTGCGATCGGCCTTCCGCGCGCCCCTTCGGCGTACGGGAGGCCGATTTGGCATGTAAGGCCGAAGCACGTACTCTGGTCGTTGCCGAAGACCGCCGGTCGTCACCTTGGCAAGTCCTGGTGACCGAAGGATCCACTCTCAGTGGACGGCCCGCGCAGGTGCGAAGCGAGTTTCCCCGCATGTCCGAAGGATGTGCGCGAAGCCCCGTGTGCCCTGCGCCCGGGGCTGTTCTCTTTCCAGGGGCCTTCTCCGGCGGCACATCTGGAAGGAGGCCCATGGCGAGGCCGGATAAGGCGACCGCAGTTGCCGAGCTCAGGAGCGAGTTCGAGGGCAGCAGCGCCGCCGTTCTGACCGAGTACCGCGGTCTCACCGTCGCTCAGCTCAAGGAGCTGCGCGTTGCTCTCGGTGGGAATGCGAAGTTCGCCGTGGCGAAGAACACCCTTACCAAGATCGCGGCCACCGAGGCCGGTCTGTCGGGTCTCGACGACCTGCTCGCCGGGCCGACCGCGATCGCCTTCGTCAGCGGCGACGTTGTCGAGGCTGCCAAGGGTCTGCGTGACTTCGCCAAGGCCAATCCCCTTCTGGTGATCAAGGGTGGTGTCCTCGAAGGCAAGACTCTGGACGCCACGGCGATCACCAAGCTCGCCGATCTCGAGTCCCGCGAGGTTCTCCTCGCGAAGCTGGCCGGTGCGATGAAGGCCAAGCAGTCCGCTGCTGCCGCCGTGTTCGCCGCGCTGCCCACCAACATGGCTCAGCTGGCCGAGGCCCTGCGCGCCAAGCGCGCCGAGGCGGGCGAGTAGTCGAGGGATTGCCGCAACACCCGCGGTCCCGTTCCTAGTTTTTCGCATGTCCCAAACGGAGGAAACATCATGGCGAAGCTCAGCACCGACGAGCTGCTCGGCGCGTTCAAGGAGATGACCCTTCTCGAGCTCTCCGAGTTCGTGAAGCTGTTCGAGGAGACCTTCGACGTCAAGGCCGCCGCGCCGGTCGCCGTCGCCGCCCCGGGTGCCGCTGCCGCCGCGCCCGCCGAGGAAGTCGCCGAGCAGGACGAGTTCGACGTCATCCTTGAGGCTGCCGGCGACAAGAAGATCCAGGTCATCAAGGAGATCCGCGCGCTGACCTCCCTCGGCCTGAAGGAGGCCAAGGACCTGGTCGACGGCGCTCCGAAGCCGGTCTTCGACGGCAAGGTCAACAAGGAGCAGGCGGAGAAGGCCAAGGAGGCCCTCACCGGCGCCGGCGCCACCGTCACCGTCAAGTAAGACGGCTACGCACCTTCGAAAGGGGCGGCCACACCCAGGTGCCGGGTGTGCCGCCCCTTTCGCGTGTCCGGGGAATTTCCCGGGAAGGCGGTCGGCGGAACGGCAACGCTATGTAAAGTGTGCGTCACGCTACACCCAGCCACGGAAGGTGCCGTGTGGGAGTCGAAGTCGTAGTCGACGGGCTGACCAAGTCGTTCGGCCGCCAGGTCATCTGGGAGGACGTCTCCCTCACCCTGCCCGCCGGGGAGATCTCGGTGCTGCTCGGCCCCTCCGGCACGGGCAAGTCGGTCTTCCTCAAGACCCTCGTCGGACTGCTGCGCCCCGACCGGGGCCACATCTGGATCGACGGCCATGACCTGGCCGGGTGCGGCGAGGACCGGCTGTACGAACTGCGCCGCCTGTTCGGGGTGCTGTTCCAGGACGGTGCCCTGTTCGGCTCGATGAGCCTGTACGACAACATCGCCTTCCCGCTGCGCGAGCACACGAAGAAGACCGAGGCGCAGATCCGCCGGATCGTCATGGAGAAGATCGAACTGGTGGGCCTGGTCGGCGCCGAGGGCAAGCTGCCCGGCGAGATCTCCGGCGGCATGCGCAAACGCGCCGGACTGGCGCGGGCGCTGGTGCTCGACCCCGAGATCATCCTGTTCGACGAGCCGGACTCCGGCCTCGACCCGGTCCGCACCGCCTACCTCAACCAACTCATCGTCGATCTCAACGCCGAGATCGAGGCCACCTTCCTGATCGTCACCCACGACGTCAACACCGCCCGTACGGTCCCCGACGACATCGGCCTGCTCTTCCGCAGGGAACTCGTGATGTTCGGCCCCAGAGAGATGCTGCTGTCGAGCGACGAGCCGGTCGTCCGCCAGTTCCTCAACGCCCGCAGGCACGGCCCGATCGGCATGTCGGAGGAGAAGGACGTCTCGGAACTCGCCGCGGAGGCCCGGCTCGGCCAGGATCCCGGCGCCCTGCCGCCGATCCCGCCGCAGTTGATGCCGACGGGCAACCGCATCCGCCGTACACAGCACGCCCCCGGCGCCTGGCTGGCCGCCAACGGGGTGGTGCCGCCGCAGGGCTCCTTCGTCGACGAGCGCGGCCGTAACTGGCTTGAGGAGTATCCGCGCCTGATCGACGCCCACGTGAAGGGCGCCCGCTGACCCATGGAAGACCCGGAACCCGTCCTTCGCGTCGCCCCGCGACGATACTGTGAGTACGCAGTCGGCGGCATTTCGTGATCAGAGCCAGTGGAGAGTTCGCCGCCCTTGTCCTCGACACCGCCCGAGTGTCGGTGCGACGCCCGTTCCAGTGGCGCGAGTTCGTCCGGCAGTCGTGGTTCATCGTCAGCGTCAGCGCCCTGCCCACCGCGCTGGTGTCGATCCCGTTCGGCGCCGTACTCGCCCTCCAGGCGGGCAATCTGATCCGCCAGTTCGGCGCCCAGTCCTTCACCGGCGCGACCGCCGTGCTCGCCATCGTGCGCGAGGCCAGTCCGCTCGTCACCGCCCTGATGATCTCCGGCGCGGCCGGCAGCGCCATCTGCGCCGACCTCGGCGCCCGCAAGATCCGCGAGGAGATCGACGCCATGGAGGTGCTCGGCGTCGACCCGCTCCACCGCCTCGTCGTGCCGAGGGTCGCGGCCTGCGCCCTGGTCGCACCCTTCCTCAACGGCCTGGTCACCACCGTGGGCCTGGTCGCCAGCTACCTGTTCAACGTCGTCGCCCAGGGCGGCTCGCCCGGCTCCTACCTGCAGTCGTTCAACGCCCTCGCCGAGTTGTCCGACCTGTGGATCGCCGAGGGCAAGGCGCTGGTGTTCGGCGCCACGGCCGGGCTCATCGCCTGCTACAAGGGGCTCAGCGCCGCCGGAGGCCCCAAGGGCGTGGGCGAGGCCGTCAACCAGACCGTGGTCTTCGCCGGGATGGTGCTGTTCGCCGAGAACTTCCTCATCAGCGCGGCGGTGCGCTGATGTCACTGGACCGGCAGGGCCGCTTCTACGCCCGCTCCCTGCTCGACCTGCCGCGGGCCGTCCGCTACCGCCGCGAGGTGGCCCGGCTGCTCGCCGAGGTCAGCCTCGGCACCGGCGGGCTCGCCGTCGTCGGCGGCACGATGTCCATCGTCGCGTTCATGACCTTCTTCACCGGCACCGAGGTCGGCCTGCAGGGCTACACCGCGCTCGACCAGCTCGGCACCTCGGCGTTCACCGGATTCCTGTCCGGCTACGTCAACACCCGCGAGATCGCCCCGATCGTCGCCGCCATCGGCCTGTCGGCCACCGTCGGCGCCGGATTCACCGCCCAGCTCGGCGCCATGCGCATCAGCGACGAGATCGACGCGCTGGAGGTCATGGCCGTCCCGTCGGTGCCGTTCCTGGTCGGCACCCGGCTGATCGCCGGGTTCGCCGCCGTCATGCCGCTCTACGTCCTCGGCCTGCTCGCCTCCTACGTCGCCACCCGCCTGATCACCACCGTCTTCTACGGCCAGTCCACCGGCACCTACGACCACTACTTCGACCTGTTCCTCGTCCCCTACGACGTGCTGTGGTCCTTCGGCAAGGTCCTGATCTTCGCCGTGCTGGTCATCCTCATCCACTGCTACTACGGCTTCCACGCCTCCGGCGGCCCGGCCGGTGTGGGCGTGGCCGTCGGGCGGGCCGTACGCGCGGTGCTGGTCGCGGTCAACGTGGCCAACGTCCTGCTCGGGCTGGCCATCTGGGGCACCACCACGACCGTGCGGATCGCCGGATGAGGTACGGCCTGGCGCTGCTCGCCGTCATCGCCGCCTTCGTCGCGGTCACCGTAGGTACCTACTTCAAGGTGTTCTCCTCCCGCACCACCGTCGTTCTGACGACCCCGCGAGCGGGACTGCAACTCGGCCCCCGCGCCGACGTGAAGTCCAGAGGCGTCGTGGTCGGCGAGGTCACCTCGGTGCGCGCCACCGAGGCGGGCGCCGAGCTCACCCTCGCCCTCGACCTGCCCGTCGACCGCGCGGCCGCCGTCAGCTTGCTGCCCAAGACGCTGTTCGGCGAGAAGTACGTCGAGCTCACCCCGCCGCCGCGCGCCATGGCCCCGCTGCGCGACGGCGACCGGCTGCGCGCCACGGCCGCCGCCGTGGAGGCCGGGCAGGTCCTCGACCGGCTGCTGCCGCTGCTGCGCGCCGTCCGGCCCGACCGGCTCAACACCGCCCTCACCGCCCTCGCCACGGCCCTGGAGGGGCGCGGAGAACGCGTCGGCGACGTCGCCGAGCGGGCCGAACGCTACCTCGGACGGCTGGAGCCGCACCTGCCGGCGATCCGGCGCGACCTCGCCAAACTCGCCGACGTCACCGCCCTGTACGGTGACGCCGCGCCCGACCTGCTGCGTACCCTCGCCAGCAGCGCCGACCTCGGGACCGTCGTCACCCGCGAGGAGGCCGCGATCGACGCCATGACCAGGGCCGTGCCCGACGCCGCGGGCAAGGCCGACCGGCTGCTCACCGACAACGAGACCGGCCTCGTCGGCCTCCAGCACGTCCTGCGGGAGCCGCTCGACCTCGCCGCCCGCTACTCGCCCACGATCCCGTGCGTCTTCCAGGGCCTCGACCGGCTGCAGCCGCTGCTCGACCACGCCTTCGGCGACGGGCGGGTCCGGGCGGTGCTGGAGTTGGTCAGGCCGGTGCCGCCGTACGAACCGGGGGTGGACCGGCCCGCCTACCGCGACACCAGAGGCCCGCGCTGCTACGGCCTGCCACACCCGCCGGTGCCCTTCCCCGGCGTGCGCTTCGACGACGGCGCCTCCGGCCTCGCGGAGCTGATGCTGCGATGACCACCGCCTCCTCGGCCCTGAAGCTGGCCCTGTTCGCGCTGTCGACCACGTTGTGCGTGGCCGTGCTGGCGATCACGATCTCCGGCGTGCAGTTCGCGCCGACCAGCCGCTACCGCGCGCTGTTCGTCGATGCGACGGGGCTGCGCGAGGGCGACGACGTCCGCGTGTCCGGTGTGCGCGTGGGCCGCGTCGAGCAGGTCGAGCTGGTGGGGGAGCGGGCGGAGGTGTCCTTCAGCGTCCTCGAACGCACCGGCCTGCCGCGCGGCGTGATCGCCGCCATCCGCTGGCGCAACCTCATCGGCGACCGCTACCTCGCGCTGTCCACCGGCAGAGGCGGGCCCGGCCTGCTCGAACCCGGCGAACGCATCACCGACACCCGGCCGGCGCTGGACGTGACCGCGCTGTTCAACGGCTTCCGCCCGCTGCTGCGCGCCATCCGCCCCGAGGACGTCAACAAACTGAGCTGGCAGATCGTGCAGGTGCTCCAGGGGGAGGGCGGCACCGTCGAGAGCCTGCTCGGCCACGTCGCCTCCCTCACCGACGGGCTCGCCGACCGCGACGCCGTCATCGGCCGGGTGATCGACAACCTGACGGCGGTGCTCGGCGAGGTCGCCGGCCGTGAGAACGCCTACGACAAGCTGCTCACCGACCTGAACGCCCTGGTAGGCGGCCTGGCCCGCGACCGCGAGGCGATCGGCGACTCGCTCGTCGCGCTCGACCGGCTGGCCGGGGTCACCGCCGGGTTCGTCGAACGGGCCAGACCGGACGTCGCCGCCGACCTCCGCCACACCGAGAGCCTGCTGAAGACCGTCAACAGCGAGGGGGAACTGGTCGACAAGGCGCTGACCGGCCTGCCTCCCCGGCTCAGCCAGCTCACCAGGAGTGTCTCCTACGGTTCGTGGTTCAACTTCTACCTGTGCTCGCTTGAGGTCAGGGCGGGTGCCACGACCACCCCGAAGATCGTCAACGAGAGCCCGCGATGCCGCTGACCTCCTTCCGCCGCCGCGATCCGGTGCCGCTCGGCCTCGCCGGACTGGCCGTCACACTGGTGCTCGTGTCGGCCGCGCTGTTCCTGCGCGCGGTGCCCACCGGCACCTCCTACACGGCCGCCTTCGCGGAGTCCGCCGGGCTGCGGCCGGGCGAGGACGTCGTCCTGGCCGGAGTCAAGGTCGGCGAGGTCGGCGCCGTCGCCCTCGCCGGTGACCACGTCCGTGTCGACCTGCGGCTGCACGAGGACGTACGGCTCGGCTCCGAGACCCGCGCGCACATCCGGCTGAAGACGCTGCTCGGCTCCCACGTCGTCCAACTCGAACCCGACGGGCCCGGCCGCCTCACCGGGCCGATCCCGGTCGGGCGCACCAGCGTGCCGTACGAGATCGTGCCCGCGATCGGCGACCTGTCCGAGAGCGTCGCCGCCGTCGACACCGCCCGCCTCGAACAGGCCATGGACGTCGTCGCCACCACCCTGGACGGCTCGTCGGAGGAGATCCGCTCCTCGCTGCGCGGCCTCGGCCGCCTGTCGCGGACCATCTCCTCACGCGACGACCGGCTGCGCGCCCTCGTCGGCCACACCCGTACGGTCACCGGCCTCATCGCCCGCCGTGACACCGAACTGCGTGAGCTCATCAGGGACGGCGACCTGCTGCTGCGCGAGATCCACGCCCGCCGCGCCGCCATCCACAGCCTGTTGACGAACACCGTCCTGCTCGCCGGGCAACTCGACGGGCTCATCGCCGACAACCGCACCACGTTGAAGCCCGCCCTGCGGCGGCTGCGGGGCTTCGTCGCCGTCCTGCGGCGCAACGAGGACAGTCTCGACCGCTCCCTCGGCCTGCTCGCCCCCTTCACCCGCCAGGTGACCGACGCGATCGGCAACGGCCGCTGGTTCGACGCGATCATGCAGAACCTGGTGCCCATCCCCGTCTCGATCCAGCCGCCCGACCGCACGCTCGGAGGACTCACCCGATGACAGCGACCCGCCGCGCGACCGTGCTCACTGTGCTCGCGGCGCTTGGGCTGGCCGGGGGCTGCGGGTTCGAGGGCGTGCAGTCGCTGCCGCTGCCCGGCGGCGCCGATCTCGGCGAGCGCCCCCGCGCCATCACCATCGAGTTCGCCGACGCCCTCGACCTGGTGCCCCAGTCGCTGTGCAAGGTCAACGACGTCACGGTCGGCAAGGTCGACGCCGTACGGCTCGGCGCCGGCTGGCGGGCCGAGGTGGTGTGCGAGGTGCGCGGCGACGTCGCCGTACCCGCGCGAAGCACCGCGGCGATCGCCCAGACGAGCCTGCTCGGCGAGAAGTTCGTCGCGCTCACCCCCATCGGGACCGGCCCGGCGGCCACCCGCATCCCCCTGTCCGCCACCAGCAGGAGCGCCGAGGTCGAGCAGGTGCTCGCCGCCGCCTCCCTGGTCGTCAACGGCGGCGGACTCGAACAGGCGGCCACCATCAACGCCGAGCTCGGCAAGGCCCTCGACGGCCGCACCGGCGCGTTCCGGCGGCTGCTGCGCCGGCTCGACACCTTCACCGCAGGGCTCGACGCCTCGAAGGCCGACATCGTGCGGCTGCTCGGCGACCTCGACCGGCTCGCCGCCACACTGGCCGCCCAGCGGCGGACGATCGCGCGGGCCGCGACCGACCTCGGTCCGGCGATCTCCCAGCTCAGCCGGCAGCGCAAGGACCTCACCGCGATGCTCGTCAGCCTCGGCCGCGTCGGCCGTACGGCCACCAGGGTCGTCGGCCGCTCCCAGGAGGACACCCTGGCCAACCTGCGGGCGCTGCGCCGGGTGCTCGACCACCTCGACCGCACCAAGCACCTGCTCGCCAGGAACCTCGACTACGCGCTCACCTTCCCCTTCCCCGGCTCGGCGACCGACCTGCTGCGCGGCGACTACGGCAACACCCACGTCACCGTCGACCTGACCCCGGAGACCGCCGTCGGCAACTTGCTCGGGAGGTCCCGATGAGACTGCGCCTGAAGCTCGCCGCCCTCCTCGCCGTCAGCGTGCTCGCGACCGGCTACACGCTGGTCAGGTACGCGAGGGTCGGCGCCGACCTGGTCGAACCCGTCTACCGGGTCGCCGTCGAACTGCCGGAGACCGGCGGGCTGTTCGAGGACTCCGAGGTCACCTACCGGGGGGTACGGGTCGGCCGGGTCGAGTCCCTGGAGCTGACCGGCGACGGCGTGCGCGCGACGCTGCGGTTGTCGCAGTCGCCGCCGATCCCGGGCGCCGGGCTGCGCGCCGCCGTCGCCAACCGCTCCGGCGTGGGGGAGCAGTACCTGGACCTGCGGCCCGCCGGTACGGCCCGGCCGTACCTCGTGGACGGCGACGTCATCGACAGGCGCCGCGTCATCCTGCCCGTCCCCACGGCCGCCCTGCTGGGCGACACCGAGCGGCTGCTGACCTCCGTCGACCCGCGCGACGTCGAGACCGTCGTCACCGAACTCGAACGCGCCCTCGGACCTTCGGCCCCGCACCTGCGTCGCCTGATCGACTCCGGCGACCGGTTGCTGGCCGGGGCCGAGCAGGTGCTCCCCGAGACCGTCACGCTCATCGAGAAGGGCGAACGGGTGCTCGACACCCAACTCGCCGAGGGCGCGCATCTGCGCTCGTTCGCCAGGGACCTCGCGTCGCTGACCGGCTCGCTGCGCGACGGCGCCCCCGACCTGGTCGCCACGATCGACGGCGCCGCACCCGCCGCCCGGTCGGCCGGCCGCCTCGTGGACGGCGTGGCGCCGCACCTGCGCCCGCTGCTCACCCACCTCGTCGTCGGCGGCCAGACCCTCTCAGCCCGTACGGCGGCGCTGCGGCAACTGCTGATCGGCTACCCCGCCGGGGTCGCCTCGGCGTTCACCGTGGTCCAGCCCGACGGGCTGCACCTCGGGCTCAACCTCAACCTGAACGTGCCGCCGCCGTGCAAGCGCGGCTACGAGCACGTCGAACGGCGTTACCCGCAGGACACGGCGGCCAGGGCGGTGGATCACCGTACCGGGTGCGCGGAGCCGCCGGGGAGCGCGACCGGTGTGAGGGGCGCCAGGAACGCGCCCAGGCCCGGCCCCCCGGCGACGATTCCGGGGTTGCGGGAGTGGCTCGCGGGTTATGATCCGGCGGTCGGGAGGGAGCGGACATGGCAGGCGCATCTGCTCGGCCCGCTCAGCTGACGATCGTCGTGCTCGCCCTGCTCGCGGTCCTCCTCGGCGGGGCGGCCTGGTGGGTCGGCGGTCAGCTGGGCGAGGAGCAGGCCAGGGACGACGACAGGGCGGGCGCGCTCGCCGCCGCGGGCACCCACGCGGTCAACCTGCTGTCGCTCGACCACAAGAGCGTCGAGTCCGACCTGGCGCGTATCCTCGCGACCTCCACCGGGCAGGCCAGGGCCGAGTACACCGCCAACGCGGGCAGGCTCAAGGAGACCACGCTGGCCAACAAGGTCGTCCAGCACGGCGTGCTGCGCGCCGCCGGCCTGGAGTCGCTGTCGGGAGGCACCGCGAAGGTACTGGTCGTCGCCGACGTGGAGATCCGCTGGGAGGGCTCGAAGAACGCCCCGCAGGAGCGCTTCTACCGCTGGTCGATGGAGGTCACCAAGGTCAGCGGGGTCTGGCTGGTCTCGAAGGCGGTGCAGGTGCTGTGAGGGTCCTGGTGATCGGCGTCCTGGCGGCGGCGGTGCTCGCGTTGTCCGGCGTGCTGTGGGTGCTGTGGTCCGACCTGCGCAATCTGCGCGACAGCGAGAGCGCGGGCACCCACGCGCTGGCCGCCGCCAAGGCGGTGGCGCCCGACCTGCTCTCCTACAACTACCGCACGATCGAAGAGGACCTGGCGCGCGCGGGCGGCCACACCACGGGCGAGCTGACCAAGCATTTCCAGCAGCTCGCGACCACGCTCGTGCCGACCGCGAAGGCCCAGAAATCGGTGCAGAGCACCGCCGTGGCGGCCGCCGCCGTCGAGAAGGCCACGCCTGATCGGGTCGAGGTTCTTCTCTTCGTGAACATGGGTACGGTCAAAGAGCCGCCCGGGGCGGCCGAACCGCAGCAACGGATCACCCAGAACCGCGCCAGGTTCGTCATGACCAGGAAAGACTCCCGGTGGCTGGTGGCCGAGCTGTCCACTCTGCTGGGGACGGCCTGAGCGCTCGGGCGCGCCGCTTCCTTCAATTGTTACCAAAAATCAGGTTTAGTGTGCCCTTTGTCCTGGGTAGTTCTGTCGGCGATGCACCGGTAGTCGGCATGGGTTCGGCCCTCGGTGTGACAGAGCGTTAGCCGTCTCCGTTCGCGGGTATCGTCTTGGGCCTGACGGTGGGCGCTTGGTCGCACAGGGGAGAAATCCCAGCGTCTCGGCCCCGAACCGGCGGAAAGTCGGGCTTGTGGGCTTGACGTTTGCGCTCGAACGGGCGATGCTGCGACCAACGTGGAGCATGCAGCGAGGGAGAAGTGGACAGGCGTGTGCCGTTCGGCTACACTGCCCCTTTGCGCTGCCCTTTGACGACCCGCTCCGCTTGCTCACGTTGCGAGGTTGTCTGGCGTGCGTGTAGTCAGTCCGCCGCGAGCCCTCGGAAGGACATCTGTTGGCAGCCTCGCGCAACGCCTCCGCCGTACCCGCCGGTCCCCGTCGCGTCTCTTTTTCGCGTATCCAGGAG
>NZ_BAAAHQ010000042.1:0-26765 GCF_039525605.1 Nonomuraea longicatena
GCGGAGCCTGACCAGCATGAGGACGGCGAGGGCGGCCAGCAGGACGGCGGTGATCCAGGAGACCGTGTGCATGCCGCCGTTGAAGGCCAGCCGGGCCGGGCCCAGCAGTGCCTGGCCGAGTTGCGCGGGCAGCGACTGCGCCGCCGCGACGGCACCGGCCACACTGTCCTGCGCCGCCGCCACCGCCGCCGCCGGCACCTCCTCCGGCACCGCGCCGGCCAGCCGCGCCCGGTAGACGATGGTGGCGACCGTACCGAGGAGGGCG
Source organism: Nonomuraea longicatena (assembly GCF_039525605.1). Taxonomy (NCBI): domain Bacteria; kingdom Bacillati; phylum Actinomycetota; class Actinomycetes; order Streptosporangiales; family Streptosporangiaceae; genus Nonomuraea; species Nonomuraea longicatena. Next base: position 266 of record NZ_BAAAHQ010000042.1, read on the forward strand.
AAGCCGAGCGCCGCCCCGATCTCGTTGCAGACCTGCGGCAGCGCCGAGATGGACCCGGCCTTCTCCGGCGGCGCGGCGGCGAGGACGAGCCCGATGCCGAGCGCCTCGATCGGCGCGCCGCCGATCGTCCAGACGGCGAAGGCGGCGATGACCAGCGGCGCGGAGGTGTCCGCCTGGGCGATGACGACCAGCGCGGCCGAGGTGATGAGCAGGCCGAGCCCGATGAGCGGCCCCGGCCGGAACCTGCGGGCGAGCATCGGGGCGGCCATCGACGCGAGCGTCGAGGTGATCATGCCGGGCACGAGCGCGAGCCCGGCGCCGAACGCCGACAGCCCGGCCACCGACTGCAGCCACTGCGACATGAGCAGCAGGACCGCCCCGGTCAGCAGGCTGTAGCCGAACAGGCCGAGCAGCCCGATCCGGACGTTCGCGATCGAGAACAGTCGCAGGTCGAGCAGCGGATGCTCAAGCCGGTACTGACGGCGGACGAACAGCACGCCGAACCCGGCGCCGACGAGCAGGGCCAGGGCGGGCACCGGTTCCAGGCCGGAGCGGGCGAGTTCCTTGACGCCGTAGACGAGCGGCAGGATCGCCGCCAGCGACTGCACGACGCTGACCGGGTCGATGCGCCCGGCGCCCGGGTTGCGGTACTCGGGCAGCATGATCGGCCCGAGGACGAGCAGCAGCACCATGACCGGCACCCCGATGAGGAACACCGACCCCCACCAGAAGGAGCCGAGCAGGAGCCCGCCGGTGATCGGGCCGAGGACGGCGCCCGCGGTGAAGGCGGCCGCCCACATGCCGATGGCCAGGCCGCGCTGCCTGGCGTCCCTGAACATGTGGGTGAGCAGCGACAGCGTCGAGGGCACCAGGGTGGCGCCGAAGACGCCGAGCAGCGCCCTGGCCGCGATCAGCATCTCGGGGCTGGTCGAGTACGCGGCCAGCACGGAGGCCGCGGCGAAGCCGACGCCTCCGGCCAGCAGCAGCCTGCGCCGTCCGACGCGGTCGCCGATCCCGCCCATCGTGATGAGCAGGCCGCCGACGAGGAAGCCGTAGATGTCCATGATCCAGAGCTGCTGGACGCCGTCGGCGCCGAGGTCGGCGCTCAGGTGAGGCAGGGCCAGCAGCAGCACGAAGAAGTCGAACGAGATGAGCATCGCCGTCAGCACGAGGACGCCGAGCCCTATCCACTCGCTTTTTCCCGCCCTCTCGGAAATGGTCGCGGCAGGCACGTTGTCAGTCCTCTCCGAATTAGCGGAATTCTCCTGGATATTTCAACTACCTGGCGGCAGGCGCGGTCACATCTCCTGGAATGTGGACGTCGTTTCCCCCCGGTCTGACGAGGGAGCCTCGCATGGCGGGAGAAGCCCCGCGCGCAGGGGGCTGACACGATGAAACGAATCGCCTGCCCGCGATTTCCGAGGTTTTTCCGGCTGCGGCAAGGAGGCCAATCGTCATGAGGATCGGCATGGAACTCGCGGAGTTCGGCTGGGGCAGCGAGCCTGCGGAACTCGGCCCCGTGCTCCGACGCGTCGCCGAGGTCGCCGACGACGCCGGTTTCGACCTCGTCGGCGTCGGCGATCACCTGTGGCAGGGCCCGCACGCGGGCGGCCCGGAGCGGCGCCAGCTGGAATGCTTCACCACGCTGGCCGTCATCGCCGCCCACACGCGGCGCTGCCGGATCGCGCCGGTCGTCGCGGGCGTGCACTTCCGGCAGCCGGCGCTGCTGGCCAAGACGGTGACCACGCTGGACGTGCTGTCGGGCGGCCGGGCGATGCTCGGCGTCGGCGCCGGCTGGTACGCCGACGAGGCCACCGGCATGGGCTTCCCGTTCCCTCCGCTGGCCCGGCGCTTCGAGATGCTGGAGGAGACCCTGCGGGTCTGCCTGCGGCTGTGGGACGGGGAGCAGGGCGACGAGCGGCCTTTCGAGGGCGCGCACTACCGCCTCGACCGGCCGCTGAACCTGCCGCAGAGCCTGACCAGGCCACACCCGCCGATCATGGTCGGCGGCGACGGCAAGAAGGCGCTGCGCCTGGTGGCCCGCTACGCCGACGCCTGCAACGTCTACCCGAGCCCCGACCTCGGCGCGAAACTCGGCCTGCTGCGCGAGTACTGCGCGGAGGAGGGCCGCGACTACGACGCGATCGAGAAGACCGCCATCTTCCCGTTCGGCGTCGGCGCGGACGGCTCGGGGACAGACGAGCTCGTCGGCGAGCTGCGCCGGTGGGCCGCCGAGGGCATCCAGACCGCGATCGGGATCGTGGCGGACACCGACCCGGTGCGGCAGCTGGAGATCATCGGCGAGAAGGTCATCCCGGCCGTCGCCGACGTGTGACCCCGAACCATCCATTTCTGGAGGACATGGTGCCGAAGACCGTCATCCCGTCGCGCGAGCAGCTCGTCGCCCGCGCGGCCGAACTCGTTCCCCTGCTGCGCAAGCACGCGCGGTGGGCGGAGGACAACCGCCGGCTGCACGAGGAGGTGGTGGAGGCGCTCGGCGAGGCGGGCGTGTTCAAGCTGCGCCGCCCGAAACGCTACGGCGGCTACGAGGCCGACTCGCGCACGCTCGTCGACGTGGCCGCGGAGCTCGCCCGAGGCGACGGCTCGGCCTCCTGGGTGGCCTCGGTGTACTGGATCCCCGGCTGGATGGCCTGCCTGTTCCCGGACGAGGTGCAGGACGAGGTGTTCTCCAGCGCCGACACCCGGGTGTGCGGCACGCTGAGCCCGAGCGCCATGGCCGCGCCCGCCGACGGCGGCATCACGGTCACCGGCAAGTGGCAGTTCATCAGCGGCGCCCACCACGCGCACTGGCAGGAGATCATCGCGATCCTGGTGCCGGCGGAGGGTGAGCCGTACCCGGTCATGGCGCTGGTCCCGATGTCGGACCTGCTGGTCGTGGACGACTGGCACACCTCGGGCCTGAAGGGCACCGGCAGCGTCAGCACGGTGGCGCGGGATCTGTTCATCCCGCAGGAGCGGGTCCTGCCGCTGCCCGCCGTGCTGCAGGGGCGCACGGCCTCCAAGCGGAATGCCGACGCGGCGATCTACCGGGCGCCGCTGCTGCCGACGGCGGCCGCGTCGTCCGTCGGCACGGTGCTCGGCATGGCGCGGGCGGCCGGTGACGCGTTCGCCAAGCGGCTGCCCACCCGGAAGATCACCTACACCGGTTACGAGAGCCAGCGGGAGGCGCCGGTCACCCACCTGCGGCTCGCCGACGCCGCGCAGAAGACCGACCAGGCCGAGTTCCACGCCCACCGGCTGGCCGCCACGCTGGACACCAAGGCGGCGGAGGGCTCGGACTGGAAGATCGAGGAGCGCGCGCGGGCCCGCGCCGACCTCGGCACGGTGGTGCGGCTGGCCAGGGAGGCGACCGACATCCTGGCCTCGGCCAGCGGCGGCTCCTCCATCTACCTCGACGTCCCGATCCAGCGCATCGCACGCGACGTGCAGGCCATCGGCCTGCACGCGCTGATGAACCCCGACACCAACGCCGAGCTGTACGGCCGGGTGCTGTGCGGCCTGGAGCCCGACACGCTCTACATCTGACGAACCGGCGGCTCCGGTCCCCTGCTTCAGGGGGCCGGAGCCGTTTCGCGGGCGGGTGCGGAAAGGGAAGGTGCCCCGAGCTCCGAGGAGCTCGGGGCACCTTCCGCCGGGCTCGCCGCCCCAGCTGGCCCGGCCGGAGATGGTCCTTCGGATCAGGCCGCCCGTGCGACGCCGGTGTCCACCTTGGTCAGGTGGACGGGCAGCCTGCGGTGGCCGTTGAAGATGAACGTCGGCAGCGGCTCCAGTTCCTCGGCCGGTACGGCGAGGCTCAGGTCGGGGTAGCGCTGGAACAGCGTGGACAGGCCGACCGTCGCCACCATGACGGCGATGCCCGCGCCCAGGCAGAAGTGCGGGCCGTAGCCGAAGGACAGGTGCTCCTTGTCCTGCCTGGTGATGTCGAAGGCGCACCTCGACTCGCCGTGCAGTTCGGGGTCGCGGCCGATGCCCGCGTAGTTGACCAGGAGCGGGTCGCCCTTGGGGATGACGACGTCGCCGAGGTCGATGTCCTCGGTGGCGTAGCGCAGCGGCAGGTTCGCGATCGGCGACTCCAGTCGCAGCACCTCGTCGATGACGTCGTTCCAGGTGGCCTCGCCGGAGCGGACCAGTTCGAGCTGCTCGGGGTGGGTGAGGAGCTGGATGATCGCCAGGTCGAAGAAGTTGATCGTGGTCTCCGAGCCGGCGCCGAGGATCGCGAAGATCGTGTCGGCCAGTTCCTGCTCGCTCAGGCGCGAGCCGTCCTCGTCGCGGGCGGCGATGAGGTCGCTGGTGATGTCCTCGCCGGGCTCGGCGCGCTTGAGCGCGATGAGGTCGGCGATGGCGGTGCGCCAGCCCAGCAGCACGTCCTGGGCCTGCTCGGGGCTGATGGTGGTGTCGGCCATCATGTCGATGACCTTGGCGGTGGCGACCCGGGCCGGCTCCGACATGCCGATCAGTTCGGCGACCAGCATGCCGGGCAGCGGGTAGGCGAAGCGCTCCTTGAGGTCGACGACCTCGCCGGGAGGGACGTCGGCGAGGGCGTCCAGCAGCATGGTGGTCAGCCTGACCACGGTCGGCCGGATCTCCTCGGTACGCCTCGGGGTGAACGCCTTGCCGATCAGGCGGCGCAGCCGCCGGTGGTCGGGCCCGTAGGTGGTGGACACGTTGTCCATCGCCACCCAGCTGATCAGCTCCCAGTCGGGCCGGATCTCGCCGTTGACGAAGGCGGGCCAGTGGTTGCGGGCGCTCTTGCTGACGCGCGAGTCGGTCAGCAGCTTCTTGCTCACGGCGTAGCTGTTGACCGACCAGACGCGGACGCCGCCGGGCAGCTCCACCTGGACGGCGGAACCCTGCTCGCGCAGTTCGTCGGCTTGGCCGTGGATGTCCCGGCCGTTCGGGTCCAGGACAGGGCAGCGCTTCTCCATCGGAGGTCTCCCAGTGATCTCTTGTGAACCGTTGCGGTGGATGCGGTCAGGCCGTGCGCTCGGCGGTGACGAACACGAACGTGCCGGTGCCCGCCGATTCCCTGCGCACCGCCATCCCCGCGTCGGCGAGCCACTGCCGGATCTGGCCGAGCTCGAACAGCATGTGGCCGTCGGGGCGGCTGGGGAAGAAGTGCGAGGCCTGGAAGTGCCTGGCGACGGGGTCGTCGCTCCAGCGGAAGGTCATCATCGTGAGGAGGCCGCCGGGGCGCAGGCAGCGGCCGATCTCGGCGAGGGCGCTCGCGGCGTCGTCCGGGAAGGCCTGCAGCGCGTTCCACAGGTTGACGGCGCCGAGGGTGGCGTCGCCGAAGGGCAGGTTGAGCGCGCTGGCGCGGACGGCGGGCACCTCGGGCAGGCGGCCGCGCAGTACGTTGAGCATGGGCAGGAGCATGTCCACGGCGATCAGCCGGTCGCTGCCGACGGTCTCGGCGACCACGGAGGTCCACCGCCCGGCTCCGGCGGCGAGGTCCACGACGGGGCCTTCCGCGGCCTTGAGGTTGTCGCGGAGGTAGGCGTCCTCGTCGGCGGGGGTGATCGCGTCGCCGAAGTTGCCGCCGGACAGCCGCAGGTAGGAGGGGCGGTGCACCGCCTCGTACACGAGGCCCATGGTCGGCATCTCGGTCAGCTTCTGCAGCAGGTCGGCGGTCGGCCGGTGGCTCTCCTGGCCGTCGCGGACGCCCGCGGACAGGTCGAGGATGCCGTTGGCGCTCGGGTAGGTGGTGGCGCAGGCGGCGCACCGGGCGCCGCTCTCCCGCAACTCGATCGGGCTGTGGCAGGTGGGGCAGCGCAGCAGGTCGGCGCGGGCGCCGAACATGTCGTCGAGCGGCCGCACCGGCGGCTGGGCGATGGTCGTGCCCTGCGGCACCGTCCGTACGCCCATCGGCGCCGGAGGGCCGTTGCGTACCGCCCAGTAGGCGACGGCGCCGGTGAACGCCCACACGGTCCTGGTGTCGTTCTCCCAGTTCGTCACGATCTGCTGGAGGGACAGACCCTTCACGGCGGCGTCGGCGAAGGCGCGGTCCTGCTCGCCGAGGGTGTACACCGACGGCGCCGGCCACACCCGGCCGAGGTCGGGGCGGCGGGGGTCGAGTTCGGCCAGGCCGCGCTCCAGCCGCGAGCGTTCCTCGTCCTCCAGGGAGAGCGCGGCGGTGGCGGCGAGGATGCGCTCGCGCTCGGCGGGGAAGTGCGCGAGCAGGTACAGCAGCGCGAGGGTGAGCGGCTGCCCGCTCCCGCCGCCGCGCACCAGGTCCAGGTAGCGGTCGACCCCGGCCCGTACGGCTGCGGCGAGTTCTCCGTCGAGTCTCGGGTACTCGCTCTCGGCGAGCAGGCCGAGCAGGATGGCGAGGTACCCCTGGTGGCGGGGCCCCGCCCGGTCGAGCGCGGCCACCAGCGCCGGTGTCGCCTCCAGGGCGGCCGCCGTGCTCCGGCCGTTGTCCCACACCGCTGCGGAAAGGCGGTGAAAGGCGGTTTCGAGCGCGTCGGACGGCGCCTCGACAAATGCATTCAGCAATTTCTCGAATTTCATCTTGCTTTTCCTCCCGGAAGGCGAATGGGCGGGCCGGGCCAATTGCGATCGTGACATCGCCGGGCGGGAAAGGACATCTTCCGGTCTGCTTTCACCGGGATTCGGGTGCGCACGCGGAGAGATGCGCACTCGCGGCGCCGGCGCGGACGATGGATTCGATTACTTCGGCGTCCCGGGTGAATACCTGTGGTCTTCGCGCGCGCGCCGCGCCGATGATGGGAGTGCGGATGTTCGAGGACCTGCGGGCGGCGGCGTCCGGCGGCTGGGAGCTGCTGGTGCGGCGCGACGAGCTGACGGCCGCGACGGCCCGTCCGGTGTCCGAGCCGCCGCTGGCCGACGGCGAGGTGCGGCTGGCGGTGGAGCGGTTCGCGCTGAGCATGAACACCGTCACCTACGCCCGGCTGGGCGAGTCCGAGCTGCCGTTCTGGGAGGCTTTCCCCGCTCCCCCGGGGTACGGCCGGGTGCCGGTGTGGGCGTTCGTGCGGGTGACGGGCTCGCGCGCCGAGGGCGTCCCGGTCGGCGGGCGATATTTCGGGTTCGTCCCGATGGCGTCGCACCACACGGTCGCGGCGGCGGCCACGGCCAGGGGGTTCGCCGACGCGAGCGCCGAGCGCGCCTTCCTGCCGCCGTGGTACCAGACCTTCCAGCGGGTGCCGGAGCCCGACGCGTTCGACGCCCGGCGCGCGCTCTTCCGCCAGATCTTCCCCGCCTCCTTCCACCTGGCCGGCTTCCTGGCCGCGCAGGCCGGGGCGGGCGTGCGCTCGGTGCTGGTGACCAGCGCGTCGAGCCTGACCGCGATCGCCGCGGCCACCCTGCTCGCCGAGCGGGGCGGCCCGCCGCTCATCGGCCTGACCTCGCCCGACCGCGTCGGCTTCGTCCGGGACCTCGGCTGCTACGGCACGGTCCTCGGCTACGGCGACCTCCCCTCGGCCCCCGTCGCGGCCCCTGCCGTCCTGGTCGACTTCACCGGCGAGCACCGGCGCGTCAAGGAGATCTACGACCGCTTCCCGGGCCGGTTCGCGCACACGGCGCTGGTCGGCTACACCCACCCGGACTCGGTGCAGGAGCCTCCCGCCCTCACCGCGCCGGAGCCGGAGATCTTCTTCACCCCGGCCGTGGAGGAACAGGCGGTGGCGGAGGAGGGCGAGGAACGCTACTTCGCCCGCTACCACGACGCCGAGCAACGCTTCCTCGAATCGACGACCGCCTGGCTCACCATCCGCGAGCGGCAGGGGCCGCAGGCGGTGGCGGAGGTGTTCTCCGCCCTGCTCACCGGCCCGCAGCCGCCCGGCGTGTCCTTTTCGCTCACTCCATGAAAGACGGTCGGAGGAACTACCGTGTCGTTATCCATCGGCGAGGACCGCAGGCCCGACGGGCCCGGCCAGCCACCACCGTCCGCGCAGGCCGCGTCCCCCGCCGCCAAGCCCTTCTGGCGGCGTCCGTGGATCATCCCCCTGTGGGCGGTGACCGCCGCGTTCCTGTGGCTGCAGGCGGTGCCGTTCGTCGGCACGCCTGAGGCCGAGGCCCCGATCCCGGCGCACGAGGGCTTCGCCGCGTACTACCCGCTGCTCCTCACGCACATCGCGCTCGGCACGGTCGCCATGGTCGCCTGCTGCCTGCAGGTGTGGCCGAGGATCCGGCAGCGGCGCCCCAAGATCCACCGGATCTCGGGGCGGATCTACGTGCCGGCCACCGTGGTCAGCGGCATCTGCGCGATCATCATCATCCCGTTCGCGCCGCCGGTCGGCCAGATCGGCGCGTTCATGTCCACGACGCTGTGGATCATCACCACGCTGGTGGGGTTCTGGGCGGTGCGCAGGCGTAAGTTCGCCCTGCACCGCAGGTTCATGCTCTACAGCTTCGCGCTGGTGATGAACAACGTGTGGGGCCTGACCATGTCGAAGATCATCTTCGGGTTCGGCATCCAGATCGACTTCGTCTACCTGGGAGAGGCGGCCCGGTGGGTGGGCTGGACCGTGAACCTCATGGTGGTCCAGTGGTTCCTGTACAGGACGATGAAACGGCCGGTCGAGGTGCCCGTAGGCCAGGCGGCGGGCGCCTGACGGCGAGGGCTGCGGCCCGGACCTCCAGCAGGTCCGGGCCGCAGGATCAGGTGCCGACCAGCAGCCAGCTCCGGTCGCGGGGCCCGGTGCCCAGGCACGTGGCGTTGTAGGCGTCCAGCGCCTTCTGCGCCTCCGCCGTGGCCCGGCCGAACCGCCCGTACGGCTCGGCCCCGCGCACCAGCACGTCCTCCATCGCCGCCATGATCGCGGTCTGGATGCCGTGCGAGCCGGGGAACAGCGGCGCGTCCGAACCGGGCGTGCCGTCGGTGCGCTCCAACTGCGCGGTGGCCACCCGGTGCAGCGGCTCGGCCTCGAACCAGCCCTCGGCCTCCAGCGCCGCGACGGCGCCGTACGTGGCGGGCGTGGAGCCGACCGCCCGGTGCCACTCGGCCCCGGCGCGCGGGCTGTTCAGGTACTGCACGAAGGCGAGGGCGCCGTCGCGCACCGCCGGGTCCAGGCCGTCGGCCAGCCACAGGGCGTCGCCGCCGATCCAGTTGCCGACCGGCGCGATCCGCTCGTTGTGCGGCAGGAACGCGGCCGTCACCCCGAAGCCGCCCGCGCGGCCGATCGCGGTCATGGCGGCGATCTCGAAGGAGGAGCCGAACCGGAAGGCCACCCGCCGCTCGGCGAAGGCCTGGCCGCTGCCGATCCAGTCCTCGAAGGCGCCCGTGTACAGGTACCAGCCGCGCTCGTTGAGGTGGTTCCACCAGCTCACGTAGTCCATGATCTCGATACCGGACAGGTCCACCCGCCCGGCGCGGCCGGCCCTGCCGCCGGCGTTGTCCACGAGCAGCCCGCCCTGCTGGGCGACCGCGTGCTGGAACAGCTTGCCGTCGTCCGGCCAGGTGATCGCGTACTCGGGGCCGCCGTCGAGGGCGGCCACCTTCTCGCACGCGGCGGTGAGCTCGGCCCAGGTGCGCGGCACCCTCTCGACTCCGGCGGCGCGCAGGATCGTCGTGTTGGCGTACAGGAGCATGGTGGACAACGTCAGCGGCACCGCCGCGAGTTCGCCCCCGATGGTGTAGAAACCCCGGCAGGCCGCGATGAGGTCGTCCAGGACCACCCGCTCGCCCAGGATCTCCGCCCGCCCGGCGACCGCCGCCCCGACGGGGGTGAACAGCGGCCGGCCGTCGGCGGTGACCGTGTCGATCGCCTGCTGGGTGGCGCCCGAGTAGTACGAGGCGAGCACCGGCGGGGTACCGGCCAGCGCCAGCCGGGAGACCTCGGCGGGCAGGTCCTCGTAAAAGCAGCCGCGAATGTCGATCCGGTATTCCGGATGTGCTCGCTCGAACTCCTCCGCCCTTTTCCGAACCGGCTCCAGAAAGCCGGGGAACGGATATTCGGACAGCACCGCGTCGATGACGTACGGCGGCATACGGCCTCCTATTCGGGGACGCGAAGGTTCCGCCGCCCATGCTGACGCCGGAAGTCACCGGCGGCATCTCCCTGGTGGCGGCATTCTCGGAGATGTGGCCGGTGAGGGCCCCTGGCGATGCTGAACGCGCATCATCGTTCCCAGCAGAGGATGTGCCGGTTTATGTCAGTTCTCGCCGCGAGTAAACAAGGATTTCCACAGCCTCCGGAACCGGGGCTCACTCCGGCGGCGGCCGTTTCGAGAGCGGAGGCGATCGCCGCCACCCTTGTCGACCGCCAGCAGGAGACAGAGGACCGCACTTACTATGCCGTCGACACCCATGAGGCGTTCGCGGAAGCCGGCCTGTACCGCCTGCTGGTGCCGCGCCGGTACGGCGGTTACGCCTTCGGCGTGGACACGTTCCTGCGCGTGTCGATCGCGCTGTCGCGCGGCTGCCCGTCCACCGGCTGGATGTACACGCTCGGGGCGGTGCACGCGCTCGCGGTCACGACGATGTTCCCCGAGCGGGCGCAGCAGGAGGTCTTCGCCGGGGGCGACTTCATCTGCCCCGCGACGGTGATGCCGGGCGGCACCGCCGAGCGGGTGGACGACGGCTGGATCGTCAACGGCACCTGGGGGTACTGCTCGGGGGCGCCGTACGCGACGCACTTCGTCGGCCACGCGATGGCCGCCCGCGACGGCGGCGAGCCGGCGCCGATGATGTTCATCGCACCGCGCGAGCGGTGGCGCCGGCTGGACGACTGGGGGCAGCAGCTCGGGCTGCGCGGCAGCGGCTCGCACAGCATCACGATGGAGAACGCCCACATCCCCGACCACTACACGCTGGCCGGCCACATGAGCGAGTTCTCCGTCGCGGGCGGCACGCCCGGCCTGCGGCTGCACGGCAACCCCGAGTACGGCGGCGGCCCGCTGAGCTTCATGAACATGGAGAGCGCCGTGCTCGCGGTCGGCATCGCCAGGGGGGCGCTGGACGCCTACGAGGAGCTGATGCGTACCCGCAACACACTGTTCCCGCCGGTCGTCCCCCGCACCCACGACCCCGACTACCAGTACTGGTACGGCGAGGCCAGCGGCCTCATCGCCACGGCGGAGGCGGCCACCCACAACGCCGTCCAGCAGTGGCAGCAGGCGTGCGCACGCGGCCCCGAGACGTTCACGCGGGAGTTCGAGATGCACATCGCCACGATCTGCCGCCAGGTGGTCCAGCTGTGCTGGCGGGCCGTCGAGCAGCACCTGCTGCCCACGGCGGGTTCCAGCGCGGTGCGCAGGGGCCAGCGGCTCGAACGCGTGTGGCGGGACATGTCCATGCTGCACACCCACGCCGGGTTCACCGTCTTCCTGGCCGCCAAGGCGCAGCGTGAGCTGGCCAAGGCCCGTTTCGACGTCGAGGAGGTGCCGCGATGAGCCACCGGGTGGGCCACCGCGCGATCGTGCTGGGCGGGAGCATGGCGGGGCTGCTCGCGGCCCGCGTGCTGTCGGAGTCGTTCGCCGAGGTGGTGATCGTGGACCGCGACGTGCTGGAGGGCGTGACCACGGCCCGGCGCGGAGTACCGCAGGGCAGGCACGTGCACGGCCTCCTGGCGCGCGGCCAGCAGATCCTGGAGGAGCTGTTCCCCGGATTCACCTCCGGCGCCATCGCGGCGGGCGTGCCGACCGGCGACCTCGGCGAGCTGCGCTGGTTCTTCGGCGGCGCCAAGCTGAAGCCGAGCCCGACCGGCCTGGTGTGCGTGTCGGCCACGCGGCCGATGCTGGAGTCGCACGTGCGCGCCCGGGTGATCGCGCTGCCGAACGTGTCGCTGATCGAGCGGGCCGACATCGTCGGCGTCGCCGCCGACCGCTCCGGCGGCCGGGTGACGGGGGCGCGGATCCACCGCCACGCCGAGGGCAGCGCGGAGGAGGTCCTGGAAGCCGACCTGGTGGTCGACGCCACCGGCCGGGGCTCGCGGACGCCGGTGTGGCTGGAGGAGCTGGGGTACGCCCGCCCGGCCGAGGACCGGGTGAAGATCGACATCAGCTATACCAGCCGCGTGTACCGGCTGGCCGACGAGTCGATCCTGAACGGCGACCTGTCGATCAACCCGATCGCGACGCCCGCCGCGCCGCGCGGCGCGTTCTTCTCCCGGATCGAGGACGGCAAGTGCGCCCTGTCGCTCACGGGAGTGCTCGGCGACAGCGCGCCGACCGACCCCGAGGGGTTCCTGGAGTTCACCAGATCGCTGCCGGTGCCCGACATCTATGAGATCGTCCGGCAGGCGGAGCCGCTGACCGACGCGGTCGTCTACCGTTACCCGGCCAGCGTGCGCCGCCGCTACGAGCGCCTGTCGCGTTTCCCCGCCGGGCTCATCGTGCTGGGCGACGCGGCCTGCAGCTTCAACCCGGCCTACGGCCAGGGCATGACGGTCGCGGCGCTGGAGGCGATGACGCTGCGCGAGCACCTGACGCGCGGCATGCCGGAGGCCGCGGGCTTCCACGAGGCCATCGCCCAGGTGATCGACGTGCCGTGGGACATGGCGGTCGGCGGCGACCTCGGCTTCCCGCAGGTGCAGGGTCCGCGCCCGCTGAAGATGCGGATCAGCAACGCGTTCGTCGCCAAGGTGCAGGCGGCCGCGACCCGCGACCCGGAGGTGACCCGGGCGTTCATGCGGGTGGCCGGGATGGTCGAGTCTCCGGCCGCGCTCATGCGGCCGAGCATGCTCCTGCGCGTCCTGCGCAACGGAAAGCCGCCGGGACCCGTTCCCGCGCCGAAGCCGGGCAAGGGCCCGGACGACGTGCGGGTCTCGCGCGCCGCCTGAACGGGTTCGGCGGGCGGCGGCCGCCATCAAACGTGACAGCAGGGCAGGCTCATGGGGTCCAACGAGGAGACGGCGAGGATCGCCGCCACGACCAGCGCGCAGGACGGACTGTGGCTGCTGGCGGAGCTGGCGCCGGATTCACCGGCGCACACGGTGTGCCGGGCCTTCCGGGTGTCGGGGCCGCTGGACACGGGCGCGCTGCGGGCGGCCTGGCAGTCGGTCCTCCAGCGGCACGAGAGCCTGCGCTGCACGCTCGTCGAACGGGCCGGGCGCCCCATGGCGCGCGTCGCCGGCGAGCCGGCCGACGACGCCTGGTCGTTCACGGATCTCGCGCCGAGCCGGACCGAGGACGCCGACACGGCCGCCCGCGCGTTCGCCGCCGGGCTGGCCGGGACGCCGCTGCGTCCGCGGGTGGGGCCGCTGGCGCGGCTGGCCGTCGCCCGGCTGGGCCCGGACGACCACGTGGTGGCCCTCGTGACGCACCGGGCGGTCGCCGACGACGCCTCGGCCGCGATCGTGGTCGAGGAACTGTCGGCCGGCTACGCCCGCGCGGCCCGGGGCGAGGACCCGGCGCCGCCCGGCCACCCGGCGCAGTACGCCGACTTCGCCCGCCTCCAGCGCGGCCAGGATCACCGGCACCTGGTGGACTGGTGGCGGGCGGCCCTGACGCCGCTGCCGGGCGCGCACGACCTGCCGGTGGACCGCGTGGGCCCGCCGGCGTGGTGGGCGCCGGCCGGTGTCGAGCGGTTCGCCTGGGCGTCCTCGCTGGGCGGCCCGCTCACCGAGCTGTCGCGGGCGGAGGGCGTCGAGCCGCACACGGTCCTGCTCGCGGCCTTCCAGCTCCTCCTGCACCGGTACGGCGGCGCCGACCGGGTCGCGGTCGGCAGCCCGGCCGACTGCCGCCCGGCGTCCGGGTTCGACGAGGCCGTCGGGCCGTTCGACACCGTGCTCGTCCTGTGCGCCGACTTCACCGCCTCCCTCACCTTCCGCGAACTGCTGCGCCAGGTGAACGTGACGCGGACGAGCGCGCTCGCGCACCGGGCGCTGCCGTTCGAGGAGTTGGTGCGCGCCCTCGAACTCGACCGGGCGCCGCGCCGCATCCCCCTGTGCGACGCCCTGTTCGCCCTCAGGGCGCCGGAGCCGCCGCTGCGGCTGCCGGGCGCGCGGACGCGCGGGCAGCGGGCGGAGGCGGGCGCTGCCCTCGCCGACCTGACGCTGACCGTCGAGACCGGCGGGCCCGTGGCGACCGGAACCCTCGGCCACCGCGCCGACGCCTTCGGCGCGCGCTCGGCGCGGCTGCTCCTGGACCAGTTGCACACGCTGCTGTCGGCCGCCCTCGCCGACCCCGACCTGCCGGTGCGGGAGCTGCCGCTGGAGGGCCGCGACCGGCTGCGGGCCTCGGTCCTCGCCGCCGACCGCGTCGCCGCGGGGCCCGCCGGGGACGAGCCGGTCAACGCGCTCGTCCACCGGGCCGCAGAGCGCACGCCGCAGGCCCACGCGCTGTCGTACGGCGGCGCCCACCTGTCCTACGCGGACCTGCGCGCGGAGGCCGCGCGGGTGACCGCCGCACTCTCCAGAGGCGTCGGCGCGGTGGCGGCACGACCGGTCGTGGTCCGTATGGCGACCGGTCCACGCCAGATCACCGCCGTGCTGGGCGCCCTGGACGCCGGCGCCCACCTCGTCTGTCTCGGCGCGGACGAGGTGGGTGAACGGGGCCGGGCGATGCTCGCCGACATCCGCCCGGCCCGCCTGCTCGTCGACGGCTCCGCCGGGCCGGATCCGCTGGCCCGCTGGTACGCGGACGAATTGGGCGGCCAGGTGGTCGACATGATGGCGGCAGCCCAGACGGCAGTACAGACGACAGCCCAGATGACAGCACAGACGGGAGGGCAGCCGGCGTCCATGGCGGTGCACCCGGCGGGGGGCCTGGCGGAGAATGCGGCCGGGTCCGTGCCGGTCTCGTCCGAGGACCTCGCCTACGTGGCCTACACCTCCGGCTCGACCGGCCACCCCAAGGGCATCCCGCACGTCCACGCGACACTGGCGCAGTTCGTCCGCTGGTTCGCGCGGGAGTTCCGGATCGGCCCCGGCTCCCGCGTGGCGCAGTGGGCGGCGCCCGGCTACGACGCGAGCCTGTGCGAGGCGTTCGCCGCCCTGGTCTCCGGTGCGACGCTGTGCCCGGTGCCCGAGCGGATCCGCGCCAACCCGGAACGGCTGGTCGAGTGGCTGGACGCCGAGCGGGTCACCCACTTCCAGACGGTCCCGACCTTCGCGAGGGAGGTGCTGCGGGTGCTCGGCGGCCGGGCCGCCGGCCTCGCGCACCTTCGCCATCTGCTGCTCGCCGGGGAGGCGCTGCCCGGTGAGCTCGCCGACGGGCTGCGCGCCGCGCTGCCGTCCACCCGGATGATCAATCTGTACGGCCCGACCGAACTGATCCTCGCGACCTGGCACGAGATCGCGGGCGGCGAGCACGGCGTCACGCCGATCGGCCGCTCCATCCCCGGCCGGCAGGTCCTCGTGCTGGACGAACGGGACCGGCCCTGCCCGGCCGGGGTGACGGGCGACCTCGTCATCCGCAGTCCGCACATCACCGCCGGCTACCTGGGTCAGGCCGCCGACCCCGCACCCTTCCGTTCCGTCACCGGCGGGTGGGGGGTCGGCGGCCCCTGCTACCGGACCGGCGACCTCGGCAGGCGCCGTTTCGACGGCACGCTGGAGTTCCGCGGCCGCAAGGACTTCCAGGTCAAGTTCAACGGGGTACGGCTGGAGCTCGGCGACATCGAGGCCGCGCTGGCCGCGCACGAGTCGGTCGCCGAGTGCGCCGTGGTGGCGGTGGCGGACGCCAACCGGATGGTGACCCGGCTGGTGGCCTACGTCGTACCGGTGCGCGGCCCGGACGGGAGCGCGGCGGGGACGGCGGCGGTGTGGCGGGCGGCGCTGCGCGCCCGCTTCGGCAAGGCGATCCCGCCGATCACGTTCAGGACGCTCATCGGACTGCCGCGCAACATCGGCGGCAAGATCGACCGCCGCGGGCTGCCCGACCCGGACCCGGCCAGGCTCGGCCAGGGCCCGCAGCCGGAGTCGTGGGCCGAGCGCGCCGTCGCGGCGATCTGGTCGGTCCTCGGCGTGCACCCGCAGAGCGCGGACGACACCTTCTTCTCGGCGGGCGGGCACTCGATGCTGGTCCCACCGCTGCTGCACACGGTCCGCAGGCGTTTCGGCGTGGACGTCGCCGTCGCGGACTTCTTCGCCGACTCCACGCTGGCCGGGCTGGCCGCCCGGATCGAGTCGTCGGCCGCCTCCGGTGGCCTCGCCGACCGCCGCACACAGCACTGAAGAAGATGCGCCCCCCGCGAAACCGGGGAGAAGATCCCTTTTGTCGTCCGGCGGGTGGTGCGAGGTGAACGGTGAACGGTCGCAGCCTCTACGCGGTGCTGGAGTCGGCGCGGCGGACTCTGCAACCTGTGGTGCTGGCCGATGTGAAGGTCAGGTCGCCGCGTGACGGCGACCTCATCGACCTGACCCGGCTGGACGCGTATGTGGACAGCCTCGTCGAAGGCGGCGTGGCCGCGCTCAGCACCCCCACGGACCCGGTGTACTTCGCCGGGGGCCTGGAGGTGGCCGCGCGGATCCGGGCGCGCAGCGGGCTGCCGCTGCTGCGCAAGGAGTTCTTCTCCACGGTCCGCCAGATCGAGGAGTCGGTCGAGGTCGGCTTCGACGCGGTCCAGCTCTCGGTCAACACCACGCCGCCCAGCCAGCTCGAACGGCTGCGCGACCACGCCGTCCGCCTCGGCCTGGAGGTGCTACTCGGGGTGCACACGCGAGAGCACCTGGCGACGGCGCTGGCGCTCGACCCGGTCGCGGTCGCGGTCAACAACCGCGACATCGTGGCCCTCGAACTCGACCCCGGCACCGTCCGCGTCACCGAGGCGCTGATGCCGGAGGTGCCAGCCCACGTGCTGGTGCTGTCGGAGAGCTCGTTCTTCACGGCCGAGGACGTCGCGCGGGCCGCCGCGGCCGGGGCCGAGGGCGTGCTCGTCGGCACGGCACTGGCCAAGAGCGACGACCCGGCCGCCCTGGTGCGCAAACTTCGAGACGGAGCCTGGTTTTGCCCACGTTAGACAGACTCGGCGACCGGTTGAGGTCCGCCGGAGCACGCGGCGAGCGGCTACTGGTCCTCTATCTGACGCTCGGCGACCCGCTGGCCGACCCGCTCGGGCTGGCCGTCGCGGCGGTCAAGGCGGGCGCGGACGTGATCGAGGTCGGCCTGCCGACGCCGAGGACCAGCCCGGCCGGCGCCGACATCGCCTCCTCCTTCGACCGGGCCAGGGGCTGCGCGCCCGACCGGGTGTGGGACCTGGTGCGCGAGCTGCGCGCCCGGCTGCCCGTCACTCCCCTGCTGTCGCTGGTGTATCCGCAGACGGTCGCCGACATCGGCGCGGATTGGCTGCTCGGCCTGAGCGCCGGGGCCGGGGTGGACGGGCTGGTGCTCACCGACCCCGACGGGGCGCTGCCGCCCGCCCGGGTGGCCTCGACGGGGTTGAGCGCGATCCCGCTGGTCAGGGCCGACGCCGACGCGGACCGGCGGCGCCGCCTTGAGGAGCACGCCGGGCATCTCACCTACCAGGCGCTGGCCGCGCGCACCGGCGCCCGGCTGGATCCGGGGCTCGCCGAGGAGGCGGCGCGGACGGCGGGCCGGCCGTTCCTCGCCGGGTTCGGCGTCCGCGACGAACTCGACATCCGCGCGGTCGCCCCGCACGCGGCCGGGGTCGTCATCGGCAGCGCCCTCTACCGGGGCCTGGCCTCCACCGCGCCGGCCGCTCGCATGGAGTGGGCGGCCGCCGCCGTACGGCGCTGGAAGGCCGCAACCGTCGTCGCCCCCATCGAGCCGTCCGGGAGCGAGCATGCGCGTTGACATCATCGGCGGCGGCCCGGCCGGGCTGTTCCTCTCGATCCTGCTGCGCCGCGACCGGCCCGAGGACGACGTGCGGGTGTACGAGCGCAACGAACCCGACGCCAGCGCCGGCTGGGCGGTGGTGTTCCCCGAAGGGTCGCTGACCGCGCTGTCGCGGGCCGAGCCCGGTGTCTACGAGGCGATCGACCGGATCGGCGTCAACTGGACGCAGGTGGAGATCCGCTGCCGGGGCTCGCGCTACCTGGTGGAGGGCAACCGCTTCCACGGCATCGGCCGGGACGCGCTGCTCGGCATCCTGCGCGAGCGGGCCGCCGCACTCGGGGTCGAGGTCCGTTACGGGCACCGGGTGACCGACCCGGGCGCGCACGCGGAGGCCGATCTCGTCGTCGGGGCCGACGGGCCGCACTCCGTCGTACGGGCCGCCTTCGAGGGGGAGTTCCGGCCGCGCGTCGAGCTGGGCTCGTTCTGGTACGGCTGGTTCGGCGTCGAGGCGGCCCGGCCCACGTTCGGCTACCTGTTCGTGGACACCGAGTGGGGGCTGTTCCAGGGCTATGTGTACCCGTCGGGCGAGTCGTGGAGCTCGTTCATCGTCTACGTCTCCGAGGAGACGCGGCGGCGCTCCGGCCTGGACCGGATGGAGGTCGAGGAGTCGCTGCGGTTCTGCGAGCGGGTCTTCGCCGCCCACCTGGACGGCCGGCCGCTCATGCGCAGGGGCCCGGCCTGGACGCGGTTCCGCCACCTGCGCTGCGAGCGCTGGCACACCGGGAACACGGTGCTGATCGGCGACGCGGCGCACACCGCGCACTGGTCGATCGGCTCGGGCACCCGGTTGGCGATCGAGGACGCGATCGCGCTGGCCGAGCGGCTGCGCGCGAATCCGGCGAGCGTGCCGGACGCGCTCCCGGCCTACGAGAAGGCGCGGCGCGACCGGGTGGAGCGTTTCCAGGAGGCGGCCAGGTTGTCGGAGCGCTACTTCGACAACGTGGGCCGCTACCTGGACTTCGAGCCGATCCAGTTCGCCTACCAGCTCGTCGCCCGCTCGTGGCGGATCACCTACGGCGACATCGCCAGGCGCGACCCGGACTTCATCCGGCGCTTCGACGCCTGGTTCCACAGCCGGGCCACGGGCACGCCGACCGAGGTGGCGCCGCCGCCGGTGTTCGCGCCGATCGAGGTCGGCGGGCTGCGGCTGGCCAACCGGATCGTGTCCGCCACGCCGACGGAGGGCGCGGGGCTGGTGATCGGGGGGCCGCCCGCGCCCGGCACGGCCACGGCGGCGCCGGTGCGGTCCGGGCGGCTCGCGCCGGACCTCGCCTCGGCGCGCGAGAGCGGCTACCTGCTCGCGCTGCTGGATCTCGGCTCCCGGCGGCTCACGGACCTGCTCGTGCCACCCCCGCCCGACGACCGGACTGCCGATCCGACTGCAGGGGCGGTGCCTGGGCTGGGCGCAGAGCTGGCCCCCGACGTCGCCTCGGAGGTGTCCGCCCTGCGGGCGGGCTGGCCGGACGGGCTGCCGGTGGGCGTCTCGCTGGGCCTGGCCCCCGGGTGCGACAGCGCGGCGGGGATCGCGGAGGCGGTCGCGCTCGCCCGCCTGCTCAAACGTTCCAACGTGGACCTGGTGCTGCTCCAGGCGGTGGGCGAGCCGCCCCCCGGCGCGGTGACCCAGGTCGCGGACGCCGTACGCAACGAGAGCGGTCTCGTCGTGGCCGTCGACGACCGGCTCGGCACGCTCGCCGAAGCCGACACGGCGATCGCGGCCGGGCGCGCGGACCTGTGCGTACTGCGGTTCGGCTCCGGCGAGGGGAAGGCCCGATGAACGACCAGCCGTACTGGAATCCACGCACCGAGACCATGCCCCGCGACGAGCTCGCGGCGTGGCAGTGGCGCAAACTGCGGCGCGCGCTGGCGCAGGCCCGCACCTCCAAGTTCTGGACGGATCGGATCCCCGGCGACATCTCCTCCCTGGAGGACTACGCGCGGCGGGTCCCGCTGGTGCACAAGAAGGATCTGGTGGCCGCGGAGGAGGAGGGGCCGCCGTTCGGCGTGCTGCCCTCGCTCGACCCCTCGGCCGGGATCCGCTTCCACCAGACCAGCGGCACCAGCGGCAACACGCCGCTGCGGACGTTCGACACGGCCCGCGACTGGGCGTGGGCGGTGGACATGTGGTGCACGATGCTGCACGCCGTCGGCGTACGCCCGCACCACCGGGGCTGCGTCGCCTTCGGCTACGGCCTGTTCATCGGGTTCTGGGGGATGCAGGACGCGATGATGCGGATGGGCTGCATGGTGCTGCCGACCGGGTCCATGGACTCCGCCGCCCGCGTCCGGCTGCTCGTGGACCAGCAGATCGAGGTGATCGGCTGCACTCCGACGTACGCGCTGCGGCTGCTGGAGACCGCACGGTCGATGGGTGTGGACCTCGCGGCCGAGGGCAACCTGCAGATCGTCGTCACCGGCGCCGAGCCCCGGCCGCCGGCCACCGGCAGGGCGATCTCCGAGGGCTTCGGCGCCCGGGTGTTCGACGTGGCCGGGATGACCGAACTGGCCACGGTGTTCATGTTCGAGTGCCCGGCCCGGCCCGGCGCCTGCCACATCATCGAACCGGGCGTGATCGAGGAGGTGCTGCACCCCGAGACCCGGCTGCCGGTCGGCTACGGGGAGCGCGGCGTCCGGGTCATGACCGGTCTCGGGCGGGAGGGCTTCCAGGTCTTCCGCTACTGGACGGAGGACGTCGTCGTCAGGCGGCCCTGGCACGAGTGCGGCTGCGGCCGTACCTGGGACTGGTACGAAGGCGGCATCCTCGGGCGCACCGACGACATGCGCAAGATCCGCGGCATCTCGGTGACCCCGGTGATGGTCGAGGAGGTCGTGCGCGGCTTCCCCGAGGTGCGCGAGTTCCAGACCGTGCTGCGCTCCGATCGCGGGCTGGAGGTGATGGTCCTGCGGATCGAGCCCGCCGGACCGGCCGCCGCCACGCTCGCCGAGCGGATCGGCGCGCAGATCAAGCGGACGATCGGGCTGCAACCGGTCGTCGAGCTGGTGGAACCCGGGGTCCTGCCCCGGTTCGAGGCGAAGGCGGTGCGCTTCCATGACGAGCGGTGAGCTGACGACGCGCGAGCGGCAGCGGCTGCGCGAGTGCTACGAGGCGCTGCACGAACTGGCGGCCACCTGCGCCGTCCCCTCGGTACGGGCGGCCGCCCGCGCGGCGGTGGCCGAGGTCCACGCGGCGATGGACGGGCAGGCGCTCGAGTTCGAGATGTACACGAGCCGCTGGCTCACCGAGACGGACACGAAGGAATCCGAGTGACGACTACGACCGACGACTCCGACTACAACCTGGCGTTGCGTTTCCTCGACCCGCCCCCGGGCGAGCGCACCGCGCTGGTCACCGCCGCCGGCGCGACCACGTACGCCCAGTTGCGCGCCATGGTCGGCCGGGTCGGCAACGCGCTGCGCGCCCGCGGCGTCGGCAAGGGCGACCGGGTGCTCATCTCGCTGCGCGACGGCGTCGCCTACCTGGCGACCTGGTACGCCGCCCAGCGGATCGGCGCGGTCACCGTCGATCTGTGCAACTTCCTGCCGCCCGACGACTACAGCCACTACGACGGGTACGTCGAGCCCGCGATCATCGTCACCGACGGCGACGCGCTCGGGGCCTTCCGCGCGGGCGGGGTGCGCGGGATGGCGGTGCTGCCGCCGTACTCCGGCGCGTTACGCGCGGACGAGATCGACTTCCAGGCGCTCGTCGACGCGCAGTCCGCCGAGCTGACCGCCACCCCTATGGCGGCCGGGGACGAGGCGATCTGGAAGCTCACGACGGGCAGCACGGGCAAGCCGAAGGCGTGCCGGCACGTGGCGCGCAGCCCCTGGCTGAGCCACCGGTGGTTCGCCGAGGACGTGCTCGGCCTCGGGCCCGACGACGTGATCATGCCGGTGCCCAAGATGTTCTCCGGCTGGGCCCGCGACCTGGTGGCGCTGTACGCGATGGGGGCGGGCGCGTCGGCGATCCTGTACCCGGAGCGGACCACCCCGGAGCTGATCTTCGAGCTGGTGGCCAGGCACCGGCCGACCGTCCTGGTCAACGTGCCGACGATGATGAAGTCGATGCTGGCCCACCCGGAGGCGAAGAAGGCCGACCTCAGCTCGCTGCGGATGTGCCTGTCGGCGGGCGAGCAGCTCCCGGTCGAACTGCACCGGCGGTGGCTGGACACCTTCGGCGTCGAGGTGCTCGACTGCGTGGGCTCGTCGGAGGCGTTCAACGCGATCATCTGCAACCGGCCGGGCCAGGTGCGATTCGGCAGCCTCGGGCAGATCATCCCGCACTACGAGGCGCACGTGACGGACGAGCACGGCCGGCCGCTGCCCGACGGCGAGGTCGGCGTGCTGCAGGTGACGGGCGAGCCGGTGGCGCGCGACTACTGGAAGGCTCCGGAGAAGACGGCCGCGACCTTCCCCTCGCCCGGCACGCTGCGGACCGGCGACCTGTTCACGCGGGACGCCGACGGCTACTACTACTACCGGGGCCGGGCCGACGACCTGCTGAAGGTCGGCGGCATGTACGTGGCGCCGACGGAGATCGAGAACTGCCTCCTGACGCACCCGGCCGTGATCACGTGCGCGCTGGTGGGTTTCACCACACCGGACGGCCTGACGAGCACCCGCGCCCACGTGGTCGTCTCGCGCCCGGTACCCGCCGCTGAGCTGCAGGAGTACGTCAAGACACGGCTGAGCCCGCACAAATACCCGCGCGAGATCCGGTTCGCCGAGTCACTGCCGGAGACGCCGACCGGCAAGATCGACCGCAACGCCCTGCGGGCGCGCGACTGATCGACAGCAATCTGGGAGATGCGGCACCGCCCCCTTCCGGACCACCCTTGTTCGCCGAAAGCCGGTAACGAACTGGTGAAAGAGGAACTCATGAACAGCGTCACGTCCAAGGACGGCACCACCATAGCCTTCGAGAAGTTCGGCCAGGGACCTCCCGTCATCCTCGTCGACGGCGCCTTCGTCTATCGCGCCATCGACCCCTGGGCCAACCAATTCGCCGGCGAACTCGCCGACCGTTACACCGTCTACACCTACGAACGGCGTGGACGCGGCAACAGCGGCGACACCGCCCCGTACGCCGTCGCCCGCGAGATCGACGACCTCGCCGCCCTCATCGAACACGCCGGCGGCACCGCACACGTCGTCGGCCTCTCCTCCGGCGCCGTCCTCGCCCTCGACGCCGCCGCCAGCGGCCTGCCCATCACCAAGCTCGCCCTCTACGAACCCCCCTTCATCGTCGACGACACCCACGAGCCCCGCGCGGACGACTACCTCGACCACGCCCGCAAGCTCATCGCGGACGGCCGCAAGGGCGACGCCATCGCCCACGCCCTGACCAAAACCGTCTTCCTCCCCGCCGAGATGGTCGACGAGATGCGCGCCCAGCCCTTCTTCGCCGCCATGGAGGCCGTCGGCGACACCGTCGCCTACGACGGCGAGATCATGGACGGCCTCATGTCCGGCAACCCGCTGCCCACCGACCGCTGGAACGCCGTCACCACCCCCACCCTCGTCCTCTACGGAGGCGCCAGCGAGCAGTGGATGCACAACGCCGCGCACGCCCTGGCCGAGACGCTTCCCACCACCGCCACCCCCCAGATCTCCGGCCTCGACAACCAGACCCACGAGATCGCCGCCGACATCCTCGCCCCCACCATCGACAAGTTCTTCACCGACTAGCCGCATCGTCGCCGAAAGCCCGTACCGGAATTCCGGTACGGGCTTTCGGCGACTCTTCGTTTCCGGTGAATCAGTCGGCCCAAAATTCATCTTGAGCGACTTTACAGTCAGTCATAAAGTGGGGTGAGATCGAAACCCTTCCACTGGACGGTGATAATGACCAGCAAAGAGGACCAGGATCTCATCGCGTACAACCAGACGATCATCGACGAGTTCCGCGCCAACAAGGGAATCGTCGGCGGCGCGTTCGAGGGCAAGCCCCTCCTCCTCATCACCACCAAGGGCGCGAGAAGCGGCGCGGACCGGCTCTGCCCGCTTTCCTACATCGAGGACGACGACCGCCTCGTCATCGCCGCCACGAACGTCGGCCGGGCCGACAACCCGCAGTGGTACCACAACCTGCGCGCCGACCCGAGCCTCACGGTCGAGGTCGGCACCGACAGGTTCGAGGCCAGCGCCACCGAGGTGGGCGGCGACGAGCGGGAACGGCTGTGGGCGGGACTGGTCGCCTCCAACCGGCGGCTCGGCAAGTACGGCTCCATGACCACCCGGCAGATCCCCGTCTTCGTGGTCGAGCGTAAACCCGCCTGACCCCCGATTTCCAGCGGCCCGGTCCTTTTCAACTGACGGGGCCGGGCCGCTCCGCGACACCGGAAACGCAATTCGACCGGCATATCCCGCACGATCGAAGATGAGCACACCGAAAAGTGATCAGAGAATTGGGCAGGCGAATTCCCGGTGCCGAGGAGGTTGGAAATGCTAGGCGATCAGGACGGTACCGCCGCACAGCTTTGGTCGATGGCCGGACTGGGCACTCCGATGGCCGTACGGGTGGCGGCCACGCTGCGCCTGGCCGACCACATCGCCGAGGGGCGGCGCACGGCGGCCGACCTCGCCCAGGCGTGCGGCGCCGACACCGACGCGCTGGGCCGGCTGATGCGCTACCTGAGCGTGCGCGGCGTGTTCGGCACCGACGAGGCGGGCGGCTACACGCTCACCCCGCTCTCCCTGCCGCTGTGCGAGGACCACCCGGCGGGCCTGCGCGCCTGGTTCGACATCGACGGCATGGGCTGGGGCGAGTTGTCCTTCGTCGAGCTCCTGCACAGCGTCCGTACCGGCGAGGCGGCCTTCCCCCGCCGGTACGGCCAGCCGTACTGGGAGGCGCTGACCGCCAGTCCGGTGCGCACCTCGGCCTTCAACACCCTGCTCGGCGCCGACGTGGCCGCCCGCTCCCCCGGCGTCGTGGCCGGGTTCGACTGGGCCTCGCTCGGCCACGTCGTGGACGTCGGCGGCGGCGACGGCTCGCTGCTGGCCGCGATCCTGACCGCCAACCCGGAGCTGCGCGGCACCGTCGTGGACCTGCCGGAGGCGGCGCGCACCGCCGCGAAGACGTTCGCGGACGCCGGGCTCGACGGCCGCGCCGACACGGTGCCCGGCAGTTTCTTCGACCCGCTTCCGACGGGCGCGGACGCCTACCTGCTGTCGCTGATCCTGCACGACTGGGACGACAAGTCGGCGACCGCCATCCTGCGCCGCTGCGCCGAGGCCGCCGGAGCGGGCGGCCGGGTGATGGTGATCGAGTCGATCGGCGGGGGCGAGGACAAGCACACCGGGATGGACCTGCGCATGCTGTGCCTGTACGCCGCCCGCGAGCGCGGCGTGGCCGAGTTCACGGCGCTGGCCGAACAGGCGGGGCTGCGCCGTACGGCCGTGCACCAGGCCGGCCCGTCGGCGATCATCGAGCTGCGAACGGCATAGCCCGTGGAGGCACGTGCCGCGTTCGAGGCGCTGGCCACGACGGAGGGCAGGCAGAACCCGTACCCGCACTACGAGGCGATCCGGGCGCACGGCGGGCTGGTGCCGGTGAAGAAGGGCAGCCTGGTCGCGGTCGGCTACCGCGAGTGCGCGCGGGTCCTGCGCGAGCCAGCGCTCCAGGTGCAGGACGGCACCGCCTTCGACCGGGTGTACCCGCGCTGGCGGGCGCACTCGTCGGTGGCGGCGTTCACCGACTCGATGCTCTACAGCAACCCGCCGAAGCACACCAGGCACCGCGCCATGGTCAACGCCGACTTCACGGTGCAGCAGGTGGCGCGGATGCGGCCGGTGGTCGAGCGGATGACGACGCGGCTGCTGGACCGGGTCGAGAAGCTCGGCGCGGGCGGCGCGCCGGTGAACCTGATGGACGAGTTCGCCTCACGGCTGCCGATGGCGGTGGTGAGCGAGATGCTCGGCTTCGACACCGACCGTCAGGTGTGGTTCCGCGACGTCGCCTCGGCCATCGCGGTCTCGACGGACGGCTTCGCCGACCCGGCCGCGCTGGCGGTCGCCGACACGGCGATGGACGAGTTGGCCGCGCACTTCGGCGAGGTGATCGCGCGCAAGCGCGGCTGCCCGGCGGCCGACCTGGTCACCTCGCTGGTACGCGCGCACGACGCCGACCCGGGGCGGCTCAGCCGCGACGAACTGGTCGGCAACATGATGCTGCTGCTCACCGCCGGGTTCGAGACGACGGCGTTCCTCCTCGGCCACGCGGTGCTGCTGGCCCTGCGCGAGCCGCGGCACGCCGACCGGCTGCGTACGGAGGAGCCGTTCGCGGCCGCCTACGTCGAGGAGGTCCTGCGCTTCGAGCCGCCGGTGCACGTGACGAGCCGCTGGGCGGCCGCCGACCTGACGCTGTTCGGCCGGGAGGTCCCGCGCGGCTCCCGGGTGATCGTCATCCTGGCCGCGGGCAACCGCGACCCGCGCCGCTACCCCCGTCCGAACCGTTTCGACCCCGGCCGGCCGGCCGGGCAGCCGCTGAGCTTCGGCGGCGGCATCCACTTCTGCCTGGGGGCGGCGCTGGCCCGGCTGGAGGCGCAGATCGCGCTGCCGATGCTGGTCCGGCGCTTCCCCGGGCTACGGCTCGCGGGCCCCGCGACCTACCGCGACCGGTGGGTGATCAGGGGGCTGCGCACCCTGCCCGTGGCCCTCGGCCCGCACCTCCCGAACGGCCCGTGGTGAGGGGCCCGTGGTGAGGGGCCGTGGTGGCGGGCGCGGGCGATCACCGGTATCGATGACCGAACCCACGAGATCGCTCTCAGGTTCCTCACCGGGTGACGAG